>SHUN01000139.1 GCA_009697495.1 Bryobacterales bacterium
ATCCACGACTTCTCCAGCGCCTTGCCAAACGTTTCCTCGTCCATCCGAACCCGCTTTTGCAACTCCTCTTTCGCCTGCGCCTCCTCCGTCAAAACCCCGTATATTTTCGCCAAAATCGCCACCGCCGGATAGTCCCGCTCAAAGAAGAAATCGTGAGTGTGCCGGTCCGCGTACGAGTGCATCAACACCGCTCGCGACATCGCCCCATCCCGCCCGGCGCGCCCAATCTCCTGGTAATATCCCTCCACGCTGCTCGGAAGCGCCATATGAACCACGGTCCGCACGTCCGGCTTATCGATCCCCATGCCAAACGCAATCGTCGCCACGATCACGTCCAACTTGCCGTCCAAAAATCCTGCCTGCACCCGAGCCCGCACGTCGGGCTTCAATCCGGCATGATACGCCGCCGCCGGAAAATAAGTTTTCAACTCCTCCGCCACTTCTTCGGCCGAACGCCGGGTCGGGGCATAAACAATCGCCGGCCGCCGCCCGGGGTTCGTCAACAAAACCCGTGCCAGATCCGCGCGCTCCCCCGGCGCCGCCTCCACCACTTCAATCGCAATATTTTCTCGCCGGAATCCTTGTATGAACCGGCCTCCCTCCCCCAGCGCCAACTGGAGCGCGATATCGTTTTGCACAATCGGCGTCGCCGTCGCCGTCAACGCGATCACCGGCGCGGGCCGCAATGCCGGCAAGTGCTGCCCCAGCGTCCGGTAATCCGGCCGGAAATCGTGCCCCCACTGCGAAATGCAGTGCGCTTCATCCACCGCCACCAGCGCCGGCTTCCGCTTCGCCAGCATCTCTGGAAACCCCGGCACCCGCAGACGTTCCGGCGCGATAAACAGGAACTGCAACCGCCCCGCCAGGTAATCGAGACATGCCTGGCGCGATGCCGCCCGGTCCCGCCCCGAATGAATCCGCTCCACCGCGAACCCGCGCTGCTGCAACTTGAAAACCTGATCTTCCATCAACGCAATCAACGGGCTGATTACCAGCGTCGTCCCGCCCAGCGCCAGCCCCGGCAACTGATAACAGAGCGACTTCCCCGCACCCGTCGGCATCACCAGCAACACGTCCTTACCGGCCACCACGGCCCGGCAAACCTCCTCCTGGCTCGGCCGAAATTCCGAAAAGCCAAACCCCTCATGCAACAGCGTAGGCAAGTCCGTCGACGTCATCACGACCGGCTGCGCCACTGGCTGTGCAACCTTCTGCGCGGCCGACGCCTTTTCAACCGGTGCGGCCCCAACCTTCCCAATCACCTCCCGCACATAATCCGCAATGCCCTCCATGAACGGCGCCAGCTTCCCTTGCCCCCGTTCAATCCGCTTCAAATACGCCTCCCACTGCCCCGTCATCGCCGGGCTTTTCACTTCCGGATGGACGACTTCAATCAAGTGAATCCCCTTATCGGTCGCCTCCATCGCCTTACCCTGCCGCTCAATGTAGCCCCGCTTTAACAGCACTTCGATGATCGACGCCCGCGTCGCCGGCGTCCCCAACCCGCTCTCTTTCATTGCATCGGAAAGCTCTTTTTCATCCAGCGTCTTCCCCGCCGTCTGCATCGCCGTCAAAAGCGTCGCATCCGTAAACCGTTTCGGCGGCCGCGTTTTCTTCAACACCGATTCCGCCTTCAACACGTCCTGCAACTGATCAACGGCTAACTCCGAAGGAAGCGTCTGCTCCCCAGGGTCTTTCTTTCTCTCCGCAACAATATCCAGCACCTTCCACCCCATCTGCCGAACCAGTGTCCCCGCCGCATGATACAAATCGCCGGTAATAGCAGTAATTACCGTTGTCACATCGGTCAAATAGTCTTCATGCCAGGCCGACAATAACCGGCGGCATACTAAGTCATAAATCCGCCGTTCATCCTCGCCCAGATTCATCCTGGCTGGCGAAGTCGTCGTCGGAATAATCGCGTGGTGATCGCTGATTTTCGTATCATCCACATACCGCAGACCCAACGTCTCCTCCCCGCTCCCCGCCGCGACAAGCCCCGGATACAGAGGCGCAATTGCGCGCACCACGCCGCCAAGTCCCGCCGCCACCGTCCGCGACAAATGCCGCGAATCCGTGCGCGGATACGAAAGCAACTTATACGTTTCATATAACTTCTGCGCCACATCCAATGTCTTCTGCGCGCTAAATCCGTATAGCCGGTTCGCGTGCCGTTGTAACTCAGTCAGGTCATACAGCGGCGGCGGCGCGATCTTCTTCGCTTCTGACTCAATCGAAGCAATCCGCGCAACGCCCTTCTTCGCCCGCGCCACAATCTCCTTGGCTTCATCCGTCCCCGCCGGCAGCCGCATCGCCTGCTGCATCGTCTCCCCCTTGGGCAGAGGCGAGCGAAACCAGGTCCCAACATACGTCGGCTTCCCCGCCACTCCAACCGGCGAAAACGTAACCAACACCTCCCGGTACTCCTCCGGCACGAACGCCCGCACCACCAACTCCCGCTCCACGATCATCGCAAGCGTCGGCGTCTGCACCCGCCCCACCGAAAGCTCCTCATCAAACGCCAGCGAATACGCCCGCGACAAATTCATCCCCACCAGCCAATCCGCCCGCGACCGCCCGCGCGCCGCGTCCCCTAACCCGTCATACTCCCGCGAGTCCTTCAACGCCGCCAACCCCGCCTGAATCGCATCCGCCGTCAGCGAAGATATCCACAGCCGCGCCACCGGCTTCTCGCACGCCGAAGCGTCGTAAATGTACCGGAAGATCAACTCCCCTTCCCGCCCCGCGTCCGTCGCGCAAATAATCCGGTCCACTTTCGGCGAATTCAGAATCTTCCGCACCGTCTCAAACTGGTCCTTCGTCTTGTCGTAAACAACCAGCGGCCATTCCGCCGGCAGCATCGGCAACGTATTCCGCCGCCACTGTTTCCATTCCGGCTGCATCTCATGCGGCTGCGCCAGCGACACCAAATGCCCAATCGCCCACGTGACGATGTACCCGCCCCCATGCAGATACCCATCCCCCTTCTGCGTGGCCCCCACGACCTTGGCAATATCGCGAGCCACGGACGGTTTTTCAGCTACAACGGCAATGTTGGACAAGCTACCCGCCTATTGTAGCGAGCCGCGCCCCTGCCCTCCTAACGGGCGTGCCGTTCGCACACCCGCTCGCAACAACCCAGCCAACCCGACTGAACCGCCACAGTCACATTCGACTGGCCAACGGCCGTTCCAACGGTGATTACAACCGGCAGATTCCCGGATACGATATTCGCTGGCAACCGGAGATTTGCCTGCATGACTCCGGACACGATGCCCGGCGAAGATCCCGCATACTCCACAACCACCGGAATATCTCCAACTGTGGCGGTTACCGCCAGCAACGGACGCTTCAGTAAAGTGCCATCATTGCGAAGTTACTCTCCCATCGATTCCGTCCGGCGTGGCTTGTCCCTTACCGGTTTCATGTGAATTATGCGTAATGACCATCCGCCGTCACGCGCCGCGAGTAATACTTCCCTCACGACCTCCCCGTCGGCCCCCGCTCGGAATACACTAGGAACTCTATGCGCGCGTTCGCCCTTTTCCTCCTCGCGGTTCCCTTGCTGGCTCAGCACGGCCGTTACCTCAGCGACTCCAAGCATCCCTCCATCGGCAACCCCCAAGCCATCGCCGCCGGCACCAAGCTCTTCATGGGCTCCTGCGCCGGCTGCCACGGCCCCGATGGCGGCGGAGGCGCTCGCGGCCCTAATCTCGTCCGCCGCTCCCTCTGGCACCCCCTCAGTGATGACGCCATATTCCAGGTAATCCGCAAAGGCGTCCCTGGCACCGACATGCCGCCCACCGCGCTAAATGACGAGCTAACCTGGAACCTCGTCGCCTTTATCCACGCGCTCACAGGCCCTGCCAGCACCAATCCCGTCCCCGGCGATCCGGCCGCCGGCAAGTCCGTCTTTTGGGGCGCCAAGGCCGGCTGCGCCAACTGCCACGCCATTCGCGGGCAAGGCGGCCACACGGGCCCCGACCTCAGCAACGTCGGCGGCGGCCGCCCCCTCGCCGTCATTCGCGAGGCCGTCATCGAACCGGCCAAGGATCTCTATTACCTCGGCAACGAAGCGGCCACGGTTATCCTCAGGAGCGGGAAAACCATCCAAGGCGTCGCCAAGAACCGCAGCAACTACTCCCTCCAACTCGTCGACACCAACGGAAGCCTCCATCTAATCTCGATGGGCGACGTGAAGCAGTTGACCCTATCCGCCTCCACCCCAATGCCCACCAATTACGCCACCCGGCTCTCCAAAGACGAACTCCGCGATCTGTTCGCGTATCTTGCCGCGCAGGACACCCGTGCCGATGCCCGAAAGGATTCGAAGTGATCACCCGAACCCCCCTCCTGTGCTTGGTATTCGCCCTCAGCGCTTTGGCCCAAGTCCGGCATGAAGATGTCGCCAAAGGCGCTGGCGAAGACTGGCTCACATACGCAGGCAACTACGCCGGCTGGCGTTACAGCCCGCTCAAACAGATCACCGCGGACAACGCCCGGAATCTGGTGCCAAAGTGGGTTTACCATGTCCCGGAAGCCCGCGGCATGCGCAGTGCCCCGATTGTTTACAAAGGCGTTCTCTATATCACCGACGCGAACTCCGTCTTCGCCATCGACGGCCGCAGCGGGCGCCTGGTCTGGCGTTATACCGAAGCCCGCGCAGGGAAAGGCGGAGTGAACCGCGGTGCCGCCATCTGGGCCGATAAAGTCTACGTCACCACCAACGATAACTACCTCGTGGCGCTCAATCGCCACACCGGCGCCTTCCTCTTCAGCAAACAGTTTGCCGACATCGCCAAAGGCACCACATCAACCTCCGCGCCGCTCATCGCCAAAGGCAAAGTGATCGTCGGCAGCGCCGGCGGCGACAGCGGGATGAGAGGCTTCATCATGGCCCTTTCCGCCGATACCGGCCAGGAGTTGTGGAAGACCTATACCGTCCCCGCCAAGGGCGAAAAGGGCTCGGAAACCTGGGGCGACCTCATCGAATGGGGCGGCGGCGCCGCTTGGCTCTCCGGCACCTACGACCCCGATCTGAATACGCTCTACTGGACCACTGGCAATCCCTGGCCCGACTACAACGGCAGCGTCCGCAACGGCGACAATCTCTACACGTGCGCCCTGCTCGCCCTCGATCTCGACACCGGCAAAATGAAGTGGCATTTCCAGTTCACCCCGCATGATACCCACGACTGGGACGCGCAAAGCTGGCCCGTGCTGGTCGACACCGAAATCGGCGGCCGCCAGCGTAAAGCCGTGCTCCACGCCAACCGCAACGGCTTCTTCTACGCCCTGGACCGCGTCACCGGCGAGTTCCTCCGCGCCACGCAGTTACTCGACAAAATTACCTGGGCCAAAGGAGTCGATGACAAAGGCCGCCCCATCCTCCTTCCCAACAGCGAACCCACTCCCGAGGGCAACTGGGTCTGTCCAAGCGTGAAGGGCGCGACCAATTGGATGGGCCAATCCTACAACCCCGGCACCGGTCTCCTTTACGTGCTCACGCTAGAGCAGTGCGGCATGTACTATCGTTCCTCCCAGGAACCGCAGCCGATGAAGAACTTCTCCGGCGGCGGAGCCACCGAAGAAGGCGGGCAAGTCTTCCTCCGGGCCTTGGACCCAAAGACCGGCAAGCGCGCCTGGGAATACCCGATGACCGGCGTGGGACGCATGTGGACAGGAACGGTTTCCACCGCCGGCGGCATCCTCTTCAGCGGCGACGATGACGGGCACGTGGTCACCCTTGACGCCAAAAGCGGCAAGAACCTCTGGCATTTCAACGTCGGTGAAGGGCTCTCGGCTTCTCCCATCACCTACTCCGTCGATGGTAAGCAGTACGTGGCGATCGCTTCGGCCACCGCGGTCTTCGCCTTCGGCCTCTTCGAGCCCGCCGCCGCCGTCGATCCGCCTGTTATTGAAATGAGGAAGTAAAGCGATTTTCGTAAGTAGCTGAGGGGCGCCGAAAACGCGACCCTTCCACAGAGGACGGCCTCGCCGGATGCCCTGCGCCACCAGAGCCCGTCTCCGCTTCACCGGCAGGCCCAGACTAACACGCACTTTTCTGAAGCCTTGCAAAATAGGACATTTCTACTTTGCCGGAGAATAGGACATTTCTACTTTGCCGCGACAGGCGACACACCCCGCTTGCGGCCGGGGCGGTGCTTGTGTAAACTACATATCGCCTACCCCGCTTACATGTGAGTCTGAAGCGTTTGTCACCTGAAATGCGGGCTCTGGTGTAGTACCGTACGCGAAAAAATCGATCGAAAAGGAGACCGTATGGACGATTTTGTTCCGGTTATCTTCGGCATTCTTGCGATTGCCGTCTGTGTGGCGATGATCGCGGGTATCTGGAAGGTATTCGTGAAGGCCGGGCAGCCGGGCTGGGGATGCCTGGTGCCCATCTACAACCTGATCCTGTTGTTAGGGATGGCGGGTAAACCGACATGGTGGATCGTGCTGTTTCTGATCCCGTTAGTCAGCCTGGTTGCTGCCGTTCTGGTCAGCATCGAAATCGCTAAGAAGTTCGGCCAGGGCACCGGATATGGGCTAGGCCTGGCGTTCCTGCCGATGTTCTTCTTTCCGATGCTCGGATTTGGCTCGGCGCAATATCAGGGCGCCAAACCAGCCTAATTCGCCGCTGTCCGCTGGCGCTTGTAACCCTCTTTCAGGTACTTCGCCGCTTCCTCCTGTGCGCCCTGCGTGTTATCGCGGGTGCGCACAGCGAGGTTGTATTCATTCACCGCGCGATCCCGCTGTCCGGTGATATCGAATATCTTGCCCAAATTAATATGGGCCCACACTTCCGTCCACTTCGGCTCCAAATCCCCATCCAGCACTAATCGAAACTCATTCGCCGCGGCCTGGTAGTTATTCTGCAGAAAGAAAATATCGGCCACGCGGTAATGCGCCAGCGAACTGTTCCGGTTCACTTCCATCGCCTTCTGAAACTCTTTCAACGCCTCGCCGTACTCGCCGATATCGGCAAACATTTCCCCTCGCCGGATCGCCACCGCCACCCGCATCGTAGGCGACATCCGCAGCACCCGCAAATTGGGGTCAATCTCCACTTTTTTCGGTTTGCCGAATGTTTCCACCACAAACTCCGAAGAAGGTCCGGACACTTCCACGCGCTTAATCTCCGGATTCCCTTCCGTCTCAATCTTCAAATCCACCGGCATCCGGAACGTGTCCAGATCCTGCTGAATCTTACCCATAATCCGGAAGCCTTTACTCGTCCGGTACACGGTGTACTCTAACTTGAACTGCGGCGCGCCGCTCGACTCAATCCACTGAA
>SHUN01000140.1 GCA_009697495.1 Bryobacterales bacterium
TGCTGGAAATGTTCCGTCGTGCATTGCCGGACGGCACTTCACGCAGTTGCCTCGACCGGCTCTCCAACCGCCTCACCAAGATCGTTGCCGAAGCACGTAAACTCGCTACGCCCTAAGAACGGGCAGAGATTGGCCGGTTAATAGACGGAAGTCGAAATTCTCGCCAGCGCCAGCTCCGCGCAAGTGCTTAGCGCACCAGCGCAGCCGAATCAGCCTCTGCTGCGTTGAGCGTGCCGGGGCGCATCAAGTTGACACGACCGGCACGCCCACGCTTCTGCCGGAGACGAAACAAACGGGCCTCTTGGCTGGGCCCGCCGCCATCCGCCCGGCCGGTATGTTGCCCAGCACAACTTCACTTACCGCGCCAGGATCAAAGCCGTCGGCGTGTCCGGAACAGAAAGAGCCCTAAAATGCCGGCGCCGACGACTGAAAGCGTGCCGGGCTCGGGAACGGAATCTGTGGACGCTGTAAACGTAACGGCATTGATCGAATCGAAATCCAAGATCCCGCCACTGGTGTCGACCCCCACAAATTGGCTCACATCAGACGGAGAGTTGTCCAAGATCGGCCCCAAGGCAGTATCTAATCCATAGCCGATCCCCACGAAGGCAAGCTCACCCAGGGTAATCCAGTTTGAGCTCAAATTTGCTCCGAGACCGCCGCAACAGTTCTGCGCAAGCCATGTATGCGAAGGTGTCGTCACGTCAAAAAGCCCTAATCCCGTGATCGCTATGGTTGTACTCAAATGGGTATTCTGCGGTCCGCCTCCCGCGTTTACCCAAGGCGTTATGTTGGCGGTGTCAGCCTGCGCCGTGATTGTGAAAGCTGCATTGTTAAATGCCTGCGCTCCCAGAATCCCAGTGCCCGTACCCTCGTAAATATAGGTGATTGGCGCACTGAACACTGGATTCGCAAATGCGGCAAATGCGCAGAAAGCAAAGACCCTGCCGACCGTCTGAAATCTCTTCATAGTTCTCTCCTCGAATAAGTTGCGGGCCGCGCCGAGCTAGCAGGCACCTGTCGACCGGGAAACCACTAGCGGCTCACCGCAAGCAACTCTACCACGTTTCCCCATCACTGATACTACCGGAACGCACTTTGAGAATACTAGTACTTTCCAATTGCCTCGACGCGGAGGAATCCTGCCGTCGGCGTCACTATTTACGCACCGTGGAGTTGAGCCGATGACCTGCCAACAACAACGGAAACGGCATCAGGACCGAAGATCGCGCTTCGAGTGATACCGCCCGATAGGTCCCGTTCAGCAGACGCGATTATGGCGCGAATATTTGCGCTGCAAGTGCCGCTTTCGCGGCGGTTCATTGGGCTCCGATACCGGGCCTGCCGCTGGAGGCCTTCTTGCGTGCTTCGTCAACACGAGGTGATTCTGCTGAAGCGCGATCCACTTTGCCGCTACCGAACCGGCCGTCAGGGAGCGTTTTTCGCGGTCAAGGCACTAGCTCTACGGCAGGGCCAATGCCGCCGACGGCCCAGACGACGCCATGCGCGCCGTGGCGGAGGCCATTTCAAACGCTCCCAGGAACGCGCGTTTGTCCGTAGACTGGCAGACGCGTTCGCTTCCGTGTGCTTGGATTCTGCGTGGCCCTGGGCGCGATCACTTACATGGATCGTATCGCCATTTCCGTATCGACGCCGACAGCGCTCCGCCCGGCCTCTTCGTCTATTTACAGTGACGCGCGCGCTTCGTCCAGCGTCCGGAACAGCAGTTCAATATCCTCCGGCCGCGTGTGTATATGCGCCGAAACCCGGAACCGCTCCGACTGCATAATCCAAATCCGCCGCTCCTTGCACAGCGCCGAAAACTTCCGGAAATGCGCTGGCTCCATCTGAAAACTCACCAGTGAGCCGAACATACGGTCATCGTCCGGCGTCAATAATCGCAGCCCCGGCGTCTGCCGCGCCCGGTCGAAGGCCATGCGCGCCAATTGATGTATCCGCGCGTAAATCCGGTCCGGACCAATCGCTTTCGCGAATTCCAACCCCGCGACCATTCCTTCAAACAACGCCCGATTGTTCGTCCCCACCTGCATAAAACGCGCGGCTTCCAATGCCGGATTCGCCCAGCCGTCCACCGTCACCGAAGGCCAGAGGCGCTCCTGCATCTCCTTGCGCACATACAGCAATCCGCATCCGGCCGGCGCAAACAGCCATTTATGCGGGCTTCCGGCCATGAAATCGCACTCCATATCGGAAACCCGAAACGGGATTTGACCATGCATGTGCGCGCCATCGACCAGCGTCAATACACCCTTGGCCCGCGCCGCCCGGCAAATCTCTTTCACGGGCAGCACCATGCCCGTCGTCGTCGTAATCCCGCTAAAGCTCAACACGCGTGTCCGCGGCCCAATTGAGCCAATCAGCAAATCGGCGATCTGTCCCGGATCTTTCGGAGGCAATGGCAGCGCGACCTGCCGCACCTGTATGCCATGGCGCTGTTGGCGCACCAGCCACGGCCCGCGCCCCGATGGATGTTCCTGGTCGGTCAGTAGAATCTCGTCGCCGGCCTTCAAATCAAGCCCCGACGCCACAATTCCTATCGCTTCAGTCGCGTTATGCGTCAATGCCAATTCGCCTGCCGGGCAGCCGATAAATTCCGCCAGCGCGCCCCGATGCACGTCCATCCGCTCGTAGCCCCAGCGAGGATACTCTTCCATTTCCAGCGACGCGCTTCGCTCCAAATAGGTCTTCACCGCCGCCACCACCGGCTTCGGCGCAATGCCCAGGCTGCCGTTGTTCAGAAACGCCCGCCACGCCGGCAAATGGAACTGTTCATCCCGGATCCGTTTCCAGTATGCCTCGGGATTCTCAGCCGCCAAGGCCGCCGCCGGTAGGCCCGCCAGACCAGTAAAAAGGGAACGTCGTCGCATGCCCCATTCTACTTTGATAGCATCAGTCTAAGATGACTTTCAATCGCCGCCAATTCCTGGAATCCGCCGCCATGGCCAGTCTCGCCGCCTCCACTGGTCACGCGGCCGAGCCCGGCAATCTCCCCACCCGCCTTCTGGGCAAAACCGGCGTCCGCGTCTCTGTTTTAGGCATCGGCGGCGGCAGCCGTTTCCTCGCCTACAAGGATGAGGATAAAGCGCTGGAAGCGCTCAACAAAGCCATCGACAGCGGCATCCACTACATCGACACCGCGCAAGCCTATGGCAACGGCGTTAGCGAATCCCGTGTCGGCAAAGTCATGGCGACGCGCCGTAAGGAAGTGTTCCTCGTCACCAAGATTCAGGAGCGCGACCCGGACAAAGCCATGGCGCGTCTGGAAGCCAGTTTCAAAAACCTGCAAACGGACCGCATTGACCTTGTTCACATCCACTCCCTCACCACCGCGGACGATCTCGCGGTCATCGAAAAGAAGGGCGGCGTGCTGGAACGGCTCCTCAAAATGCGGGACGGCAAAGCTGTTCGCTTCGTCGGCGTCACTAGCCATACCGACCCCACCGTACTCAAAACCGCCCTCGAACGCCACGATTTCGATTGCACCCAAATGGCGCTCAACGCCGCGCTCGTCGGCATGCAGAACGGCAAAGCGGGCATGGAGATCAACCCCGGCATGATCCCCAGTTTCGAATCCATCGCCCTGCCCGTCGCCCTGAAAAAGAAGATGGGTGTTCTCGCTATGAAAGTCTTCGCCGCCGATGGAATCGTTGGCCAGGCTCCGCTCGAGAAGCTGCTCTATTACGCCATGTCGCTTCCGGTTTCCGCGTGCGTCGTCGGCATGCCGAAACTGGAATTCATCACGCAAAACACAGCGATGGCGAAATCATTCAAACCGCTGCCTGAAGCCGAGCGCAGAGACTTGTCGCTGGCGCTCTCCAGCAAGAACAAGCAGGCGCTGGACCGCTATTTCCGCCGCCACATCGACGCCTAATTCGGCAGTATCTCCGAGAGCGGCCCGAAGCTGCTCCGCACAAATCCGAATGCCGCTTGCTCAGCCGCGGGCACTCCGCCAGGCCCAACAGGTACCGTCACTCGAACCAACGCCGTGTCGGTCCGGTTCAGGCGGATCGCGTCCGCCATCACGTAGAACTTGGCCTTATACTCATCGGCAACTGTCCGGCTGTGCGACTGGTACCAATACACCACCACGCTTTTGCTATCGCCCCGTTGGATGACGTAGTAGTTGGCTTCGACCGGCTCGGCGCGGCCGGGGACCGTGATCGAAATTATCGTACTTGTCTCGGCCACCCAGCCATTGCCAGGCAAACAATTTTTCGGTGAATGCGGCGCTACTCCGGCTCGTTGCGTCTTAAAAAACGCGACGAACAGCCCTGCGCCCAGCGGCGCGCCGGGCTGCGCATAGTGCCGGGACAGCGTGTCATCGGCTTTCAATACCGCCTGCACTTCCGGCTCAATAGCCCATTCCTTCACCATCGTCCATGCATCGAGACTCTGCGCCAGTGAGGCCAATGGCTTCGTCGCCGGCACGAATTCCTGCCGCGCGTTCAGGTAGTACCCCGCAGCGCCCTGCGCCACAGCCACCGCCGTGAATATCATCACATTCCGCGAACGCAAGAAAGAAAGCATATTACCTACACTGCCACCGCGGCGGGGCCCCGCCGGTCGATTATTTTCTTCACGGTTAAATGAAACAGGATCATCAACGCAAACGCGAATCCAAAAGAAACCCCGCCCTCCAGCGTGTGGAAGAAGCCCTTGGCGAGATCGGGATTATACTCGCTCAGAATCCCTGTCGCCGATACGCGGAATGCGTTCGCCGCCACCGCGATCGGAATCGAAGCCAAAAATATCGCCCAGCGAATCCACAACTTCTCCTCGGAAAAATAACCGTAGACTAACGATAAAAAAGTAAGTGAGAGTAACGACCGGATACCGCTGCAAGCCTCCACCACCGATAACTTCTGCTCCGCCAGTTCTAATACGTTTCCATCCCGCAAAACCGGGATACCAATTAACGATAAGACATTCTCCGCCACCGAGCTCGCAAATAACTGCAGCGGAAACGTGATTTGGTTATAAATCACCGCCGGAATCGGCACCATCAGCGGTAACATCAACAACGGCAGCGCCAGCATCCGGACGTACGGCCAGCCCCCCAGAAACAACACCGCGCCCCACACCGAACCCACGAATGCGGATCGTTGCAGAAACAACTCCGCGCCCAGGATCCCCAGCGACATCTGAAACACTGCCCACAGCATCACGAGCAATCCCAAGTAATTCGGACTGGCCGTCGCCGCCATCAACTCGTCCTTCCGCCGCCAGGCAATGTATCCGGCCACGGCCGGGACGAAAAACCCGTGCCCCATGTCCTCGTCATTGGACCATTGCGTCGCCATCCGTATCAGAATGGGCAAATAGGCCAGTACCAGCAGCCCTAAGACCCAGCCAACGTTTACCCATGGCACCGCCACGGACGTGGACCCGGATTCGGCAGGCACGGCGACGTCAGCTTCTTTCATTCTTCTTCATTCTCCCACACGGTGTACCAGCATCAAGTTGGTCGTCCCGGAGCGCCACATTGGCTGCCCAGCCACCAGGATCACCGTGTCGCGCGCCTTGCACAGCCCGCGCTCCAAAAGCGTCCGGTCCATCATCGCCACCATCTGATCTGTCGATGTTTCCGACGGCGTCACCACCGGATGGATCCCGTAAACTAACGCCAACTGCCGCGCCACGGATTCTTTCAACGTGAACGCATAAATCGGCACCGGCGGCCGGTACTGCGCCACCAGCCGCGCGGTCGCTCCCGAGGTCGTGAAAACCACGATCGCCGTCACATTCGCCGACCGCGCCGAATGATACGACGCATCGGCGAGGATTTCGGCAATTGACGGATTCGACCGCTCCGGCGGCCGCTGATAACCGCGAGGCCGCATCGCCACTTCCGCCTCCGCCGCGATCCGCGCCATCATCTTCACACTCTCCACCGGATAGGCCCCCGCCGACGTCTCCGCCGACAGCATCACGGCGTCCGTTCCGTCGTAAATCGCATTGGCAACATCGGAAACTTCGGCCCGCGTCGGCACCGCGTTTTCAATCATCGATTCCAACATCTGCGTCGCGGTGATCACGAACTTCCCGCTGTGCCGCGCCTTCTCAATCACCGATTTCTGAATGAATGGCACCTTCTCGCAAGGCAGTTCCACGCCCAGATCCCCGCGCGCAACCATCACGCCGTCGGACTCCTGCACAATTTCGTTTATGTTCTGCCACGCCTCCGGCTTCTCAATCTTCGCAATCACCGGAATCGCGAATTCACGCTCCTCCATGAACAGCCGCAGCCGGATGATATCGGACGCCTTCCGCACGAACGAAAGCGCCACATAGTCGATGCCTTCGTTCAACCCGAACTGCAAGTCGGCCATGTCTTTCTTCGTCAGTGAAGGCGTTGAAACATTCACCCCCGGCAGGTTGATCCCTTTCCGGTTGCCAATCGTCCCGCCCGCCACCACTTCCGTCTGTATCGCCACGCCGTCAGTGGAAAGAACTCGCAGTTCCACGGCCCCGTCGGCTAACAGAACGCGGTCCCCCGCCGTCACGTCGCGCGCCAGATTGGCGTACACCGTCGACGCCCTCCGCGCATTGCCCAGCGTTTCCACCGTGCTGATCTCAAAAGGATCTCCCGCGCGCAGTTCCGCCGTCCCGCCTTCGAACATCCCCAGGCGAATCTTAGGACCTTGCAGATCCAATAACAACCCGGCCAGCGAGCCTGCTTCCTGGCAAACCTCCCGCACCAGCCGAATGCGGGCGCTGTGTTCTTCGTGGACGCCATGCGACATGTTCATCCGGAATACATTGACGCCGGCAGCCAACAGCTTCGCGATTATCTCGCGCGTATTCGACGCCGGTCCAAGTGTCGCTACGATTTTTGTTGTTCTCACGCTAATCTAAATAGACCTCTCACCCATCATGCCATTAGTCCAAGTCCTCGTCCTCGCCATCATTCAGGGAATCACCGAGTTTCTGCCAATCTCCAGTTCCGCTCATCTCGCGCTCACTCCTTGGCTCTTCGGCTGGAAAGACCAAGGTCTTGAATTCGATATCGCGCTTCACTTCGGAACACTGTTTTCCGTGCTGATCTATTTTTTCCGCGATTGGCTGCGCATCCTGGCCAATGGCATCGGCTTCCCCAACCTCGCCATTCTCGGCCCCGACCCGTCGCTCGACCGCAACCCCCGCATGCTCTGGTACCTGATCGCCGCCACCATCCCCGCCGGCGTCGCCGGATTGCTATTCAAGGACACCGTCGAATCCACTCTACGCTCGCCCTACGTCATGGGAACCATGCTCATCAGTGTCGGCCTCGTC
>SHUN01000141.1 GCA_009697495.1 Bryobacterales bacterium
CGCGGCGCGCGGCTGTTTCCGCCGATCATGCCGTAGTCGCCATGCATCGCAACCGCCAGGAAGCCCGCATACTGCGGAGTCGCTTTGACGTCTTTCAGAACGGGGAGCAGCGTCCACGTTTTGCCACCATCGTTGGTCTCCCAAGCCGACTTGAAAGCGCCGCCCGCCCATCCCTTTGTTGCCGACACAAACTGCATCTTCATGATGTTCTTCGTGCCGGAAATCTTCGTCCACTCGCGCCCGCCCTCGTCGGAACGCCAAACGCCGCCCGGCGTGGATATCCAGCAAACTTCATCCGTGAAGCAGGCAAGCGACAGCGGCTCGTCCTTCAGCTTGACCTGATCCCACGACTTGCCGGCGTTGGCTGTCACCAGGGCGACCGGTCGCTGCCGGCCCTTCTCAGTCAGAATGCCGATCGCGATACCGCGCTGATCGCCGGCGAATTCAATGGCGCGCAGCAACAGGGAGGACTCGTCCTTGTCGTGCTGATAGGCGACGTTCCACTTATCGGCGGCGATAACTGGCAGGAGTGTGAAAATGGCGATAGCGGCGATGCGCATGGGTATCTTAAACGGAGCCGGCCAGGACGCCGCCGGCGAGAATTTGTTCGATGGAAAGCGTTCGCTCCAGCGCGTCGCGATCCAGACGGGCGAGCAGCAATAGACAGCCTACTTGTTCACCGACTGTGGTGAGAAGTTCCATTTCGTCGCCGGTGTAGGAGTGGGGCTGGCGGTGCTGGACATTCAGGACGCCGACAACACGGTTGCGGGCGATGACGGGCGCCGAAAGAAAGGCTTCATAGGTATCAGCCTCCAGTTCGGAAAACGCTTTGAAACGCGGGTCGTTGAAGGCATCTCGGGACAGCGCAACCAGTCGGCGATTACGGGCGACCCAGCCGGTTAGGCCTTCCTGCATCGATAGCCGAACGCGGCCGACGGCGGAGGCGGGCGCTGCGTTGGAGGCGCACAGAACAAGCTGCGGACCATCGGTGAGGTAGATGATGCAGGAGTCGCACTCCAGGTATTCGACGAGCAAGGCGACGATACTTTGGAGTACCTGTTGCAACGTGGATTCACGGACCATCAGGCGGCTGATGCGTTGGAAGAGGTGCAACTCCTCCTCCAAACGGGATAGGCGGAGTTCAAGATCGCGGAGTTTCGGCACCGCCCTTATTATCACAGGGTTGGGGACGGCGTGAAAACAGTTACAATGCAAAAAGATGCCGTCAATCGCCGAGGTCGTTCGGACGCTGAGCGCGCCCGACGCCGATGCCGCCTCCTACTTGGACTATCACCGGCGGCGGTACGAATTTCTGCTGAACCTTGTGTCCAGTGTGCTGCGAGGACAGACGCCGCGCGATGGGGAGCCCTTGCGTGTTTTGGATGTGGGCATGTCGCACCAGACGCGATTGGTACGAGCCGTTTTTCCAGATGTTACATTGTCGACGCTGGGCTTTTTCGACCATCGGTTTGAGCAAATGGCCGACGTGGAGCACACTGCATTCGACTTAAACCTGTCGAATGACGAAACGAAGTGGCCGGCGCTGGAGCCGTTCGATTTCATCCTGTTCGCCGAAGTCATTGAGCACTTGTATGTCCCGCCGACCTGGGTGCTGCGGATGTTGCGGGCGCTGCTACGGCCGGGCGGCGTGCTGTTAATTCAAACGCCGAATCCGGTGAATCTTGCCCGCCGGCTGGCGTTGTTGGGCGGGAAAAGTCCTTTCGAAATCATTCGCGACGACGCGACCAATCCGGGGCATTATTGCGAGTACACGGTGGAGCAGTTGCTCTATCTGGCCAAGGTCGTGGAGATGGATGTCTTGGAGTACTCGGTGAAGAATTACTTCGGAGCGCGGAAGCCGCTGTATAACCTGGTTTGTAATGTCTTTCCGGGCCGGATGGCGGAGGGAATTACGATGCTGTTGCGGCGGCCTTACTCATAGCGCAACGCGTCGATGGGATTAACGAGTGAAAGTTTCGTTTTTCCCAGCAATCTGCTATCCTCAAGACTTCCAAGGTACGCCCTCTTTCGGGGGCGTTGAAAAGGGAACCCGGTTCGATTCCGGGACTGTCCCGCAGCGGTAATTGGGAACGACAATTGCAAAACACACTGGCCCTCAACACGGCTGGGAAGTGGCAATCGGTAGGCCGCCCATAAGTCCGAAGACCTGCCTCCGGAACAGCTACCAAAGCTGACTTCACTTTGCTCTCGCGGAAGGGGCAGGGCTCATGAGCCACAAGTCTATTCTTACGTTCGCGGTGTTTCTCAACGCCGCTCTATTACACGCGCAGTTCCCCGTCAGGGGAACCGTGCAAGACCCGCAAGGGAAGATGATTGATGGCGCGAAACTCGTGCTGTACAGCCAGGGCGCGTCCACGCCATTGGCGCGAACGCGCAGCCAGAATGGGGAATTTGTGTTCCCCGATTCCGGGCCTGGCGAGTATCTGTTGGAGGTCTCAGCGGCCGGGTTCCAGCGCGCGTCGCTCCCGGTCAACGGAGGAAAGTCCACTACGGTTCGCCTCAAAGTCGCGGGAGTGGATCAACACGTTGTCGTCACCGCCGAAGGCGCGGCCCAGACGATTGACCAAGTCTCGAAAGCGGCCAGCGTGATCGACGCGGCGGAGATCGCGCAGCGGAATGAGTACAGCTTGAGCGAAGTGCTCCGCGACACGCCGGGAGTGCTGATTCGCAATCTCGGCGGACCCGGCCAGGCGACTTCCGTGCGCATACGAGGTCTGCGCGCGGATGCGACCGCGGTCCTGATCGACGGACTGCGCTTCCGCGACGCGGCGTCCATTTCGGCCAGCGCGGAGGCCTATCTATCCACGTTCAACGTCATCGCTTTTGATCGCGTGGAAGTGCTCCGCGGATCGGGTTCGTCATTGTACGGGACCAACGCCGTGGGCGGTGCCATCAACGTGGTCACCGACGCCGGCGGCGGCTCGGCGCATGGCGGCCTGCAGATGGAGGGTGGCACGCTGGGCCTGATGCGTGGTCGCGCCACCATCGCCGGCGGCATCATGGACAACAAGCTGACCTATTCCGCCGGGCTCCTGCATTTGAACGTGATGAGCGGCGTGGATGGCGACGACCGCGCGCGTAGCAGCGGCTTTCAGACCTTCACCCGTTATGCGTTCAAGCCGACGGCTTCGCTCGCCGGGCGCGTGTTTTTCTCCGATGATTTCGTCCAGCCGAATCTAAGCCCGACGACATCGGGACTGCCGGCCGCCAACATTCCGTCGTCAACGATTATTCCGGCCATCGCGCTTGCCCCCGATCAAGTGCTACGTTCCACTCTGGGCCTGCCCATCACGGCGGGAAACGCCACATTTATTCCGGGCCGGAATGACCCCGACAACCGCCGCTCCTCGCGGTTCTGGACGGGCGCGTTGATCTACCGTCAAGCCATTCACCCGATGGCCGAATGGGTGACTAGTTATCAGCGAGTGCACACAAACCGCATTGGCATGAATGGTCCGGCGGGCCCGGGCTTCCAGCCGTTGGTGTCGAATCACAGCCAGTTTGTTGGGGATATTGATACGGTGGACTCGAAACTCCTGTGGCGCCCGCGGCAATGGTTCGCTCTCACCGGCGGCTACGAGTTCGAACGCGAAGGGTATCTGAACCTCGATGACAACCGCGTCTCCGGCCCCAGCCGCGTGCGCACACGCACGCTCGCTGAGCAGCGCTCGAACGCCGTTTATTTTGCCAATCAAATCACGCTGGCCCAACAGCGCCTGCAGATTTCGTTCAGCGGCCGGGCGCAAAGGTTTACCCTCGACAAGCCGTTTTTCGACTATTCGGGCGTCGTGAATAATTACGCGCGCGTGCAGGCCGTAACGCCGCCCCGAGCCATGACCGGCGACGTCGCCGTCTCCTATTTCCTCCCGCGCTCGGGCACGAAATTGCGCGTCCATGGGGGCAACTCCTATCGCGCGCCGGGACTCTACGAACGCTACGGCACGGGGTTCTTCTACAACTCCGTATCGAACGCGATTGCCTTCAGCCCGTATGGCGATCCGCGCCTTTCGCCGGACCGCTACAACTCGGTGGATGGCGGCGTCGACCAATATCTTTTCCAGGACCGCGTCCGTCTCAGCGGCACCTGGTTCTATACACGAACTGTGCAAGTCACGCAGTTCGATTCGTCAGCCAACAGCGTCCGCCCAGGGCAGGATCCGTATGGACGCAGCTTTGGCTATTACAATGGCGCGGGCGGTTCGGCGCGCGGCGGCGAGTTGACCGCGGAAATGCGGCCCGTGCGCGGCACGTTGTTCCGGGCCTCCTACGCATACGTGAACGCCGACACCAGCCAGGACAGCACGGTCCGCGGTGTATGGAGCGCCCTCGGAGTGCCCGCGCATTCCTTCATGGCGATGGTGAATCAGCAACTCGGACGGAAGACGGAAGTCACCGTCGATCTCTATCGATCGTCGAACTACTACGGGCCGCTGTTTGCGGGCTCGCGGACTCGGGCGTATGAGTTCGCCGGCGTCACAAAGATTGACGCTGTGCTAAATCGTGTATTGTGGAGCGGCGACAAATATACGTTGAAAGGATACGCGAAGGTGGACAACATGCTGCATCAGCGGTATTTTGAAAACGGCTTCCTCGCGCCGCGGGCCTCGTTCCTGACGGGCCTTCAGGTGTTGTTCAAATAATGCGCGCGGCGCTGCTACTGCTGGCAACGCTTGCGGCTGCGGCCGCGCCGCAACGCATTGTATCCACGGCGCCCAGCTTCACCGAAACGCTTTTCGCCATCGGCGCGGGCGCGCGCGTGATCGCCGTGTCGACCTATTGCCACTATCCCGCGGCGGTTGAAAAGCTGCCGCGGATCGGCACCTATTTGCAGCCAAACGTCGAAGTGATCGCGCGGTTGAAACCGGATCTGGTGCTGGTGCACGCGGAACAAAAGTTGGTTGTGGCGCAGTTGACCGGGTTGGGGATCAGGACGCTGGCGCTCCACAATACGACGCTGGAAGATACGCTGGGGACGATCCCCAAAGTGGGCGCGGCGATCGGGATGCCAGCGCAGGCAGCGGCGCTGGAGAAGAGTTTGCGATTCCGATTGGCGACGATTGAAAAACGCTATGCGGGCCACGCGGCTCGTCCGCTCCTGTTCATCGTCGGCAGAACGCCGGGGCGTTTGGATGGTATGATCGCCGTCGGCAAGGGTTCCTATTTGAACGATCTGATCCGCGCCGCGGGCGGCCGAAACGTGTTGTCGGATTCACCAGTGGCCTATCCCACCATTTCGATTGAAGGCGTGATGCGCCTTGATCCTGACGTCATCGTCGACATGGGCGACATGGCGGCGACAGTGGGCATTTCGCCGGAACATAAACTCGCGGTGGAGAAGCTGTGGGCAGGCCAGCCGGCCATTCGGGCTGTGGCCCGAAAAAAAGTATTCGCGGTGGCGGCGGATATTTTCGTCGTGCCGGGTCCGCGCGTAGTGGAAGCGGCGGAGGCGTTCGCGGCGATGCTGCATGGCGGGACGCCGTGAGTCTATTGGCGATTGACGGTCTTTGCTATTCCTACCCTGGGCGGGAGGGCGTGCTGCGCGGAATTACGGCTGTGGCCGCTGGACCGGAAGTAATCGCGATTGCCGGGCCCAATGGCGCGGGGAAATCCACGCTCCTCGACGTGCTGGCGGGACAAAAGACGCCCGCGGCCGGGACGTGTTTTCTCCAGGGCCGCGACGCACTGACAATGGGCCGCGAGGAGCTTTGCCGGATCGTCGCGCACGTCCCGCAGACCATTCCTTCCGATGTTCCGTTCACCGTCGAAGAGGTAGTGCTGACAGGGCGGATCCCATACGGGCGCGGCTTGTATGAGAACGATGACGACTTCGCGGCGATGGAGCTGGCGATTGAGCGGACGCGGCTGGAGGCATTTCGCGGACGGCGTTATTCCACTCTGAGCGGCGGCGAGAAACAGCGAGTTCTCGTCGCGGCGGCGCTCTGCCAACAGGCGCCGATTCTACTCCTCGACGAGCCCAGCGCGCATTTGGATCCGGAGAACGAAGCGCTGCTGTGGGAATTGTTCGCATCGCTGCGGGACGCCGGGCATCTGATTCTGGTCGTGACGCACCACCTCGCCCTGGCCGCGCAAAACGCTGATCGCATTTGGCTGCTCGACGGCGGACGCCTCGCCGCCGATGGTCCGCCGCGCGATGCAATGCGCCCGGCCGATTTAGAGCGGGTCTTCCGTGTTCCTTTTCATTGGCACCAAAGCGCGGAAGGACGCGTGTTTTTGACCTATGGCCGGTGATCTCCGAAACCGCGTGCGTTGGGTCCTCTTCGCGTCCATCCTCGCCGCGCTGGTGACGGCGGCGGTATGTCCATTTATCGGCGGTTCGGGCCTGGATTACGCCAAACTGTTTCGCCAGGAGTCGCCGGACTGGAACATCTTCGTGAACCTCCGCGTCCCGCGAACGCTGCTGGCCTTGCTAACCGGCGCTGCATTGTCCGGAGCGGGCGCATTGTTCCAGGCCCTATTGCGCGACGCGCTGGCCACGCCATCCAGCCTGGGCGTTTCATCGGCCGCGTCGCTCGGCGCTGTCACCGCGATTGCGTTCTATCCCGGCGGCGACATGGGCTTCCCGCTGGTATGGGCCGCCGCGCTCGCCGGAGCCGGAGCGGTCATTGCCTTGGTGACCGCGCTCGGACATCTACGAAAGTTTTCGTCGTTCACGCTTTTGCTGACGGGGATCGCGGTGAACGGCATCTGCACGTCACTGATTTTGTTGCTTCACAGCCTGGCGGGAATCACCAAAAGCTTTCAAATTACGCACTGGCTGATGGGCGGCGTGGACGCGATAGAGTTCCCCGTCCTCGGCGTCCTGGCGCTGGTGCTCGCGCCGGTATTTGTTTGGATGCTGCGGCTCTCGCGCGTCTTGAACGTGATCTCCTACGGCGAGACGTGGGCGGCGGGGCGCGGCGTCGATTTCAAGCGCGTGACGTGGCAGGGCTTCGCCGCCGGCGCTTTAATCGTCGGCACAACAACGGCGGTCACAGGGCCGATCGCATTCGTCGGGCTTCTTGTTCCGCATCTTCTACGGCGCATCGTCGGGCCGGATTATCGCGTGCTGATGCCGGCGTCCTTATTCGGCGGCGGGGCTTTTCTCGTAATCTGCGACACCATCTCCCGAAGCGCATTCGCGCCAATGGAGATCCCCGTCGGCGTGACCACCGCGCTCCTGGGCGGGCCGTTCTTCGTCTGGCTGCTGTGGTC
>SHUN01000142.1 GCA_009697495.1 Bryobacterales bacterium
CTGGGCATGGCAACTTGCATCTAGATTTTGGACTGGGGGACTTGCCATTGGTCGATGTTGGGGTCGAGCGCCTTCTGCATGGCCAGGAAGTCCGGGTCGATCTCGGGGCAGTCCTTCGGCGCTCTCGAACATTAGCTCGTTTGTGCTCTCCAAAACTGACCCACACCAAGAACACGACTTGCCCGTGGGCAAGACAGTTTCATCCACGCCGAAGGCGTGTTTCATCTTGCCCACGGGCAAGATTTCGAATTTCCGCGCTTGGGGCGGTCCAGATTCGCCTTTAGTTCGTCTCTCGACGGCCCCTGGCCTCGGGGCGGCGAGCCAGACGGCCAGTCCGCCTCTGGTTTTGTGATCAAACTCATGGGTCAATTCTGCCGAACAAACCTGTGCAAATTTTCGAGAGGGCCGAAGGGGCAGTCCTTGATTGTGGAGAAGATTCGGGTGTCGTTGCCGTGCCAGATGTTGTAGAAGAAGCCGGTCTGGCGGCGCGGAGTTGACATGAGCCAGATTCGGCCGTGGGTGCGGCCGACGAAGGGCGAGACGGGCGGGTAGCGCGGCTTCGTCGACGATCAGGACGTTGGCGGTGTTGCCGACGCCGGTGTCCTGGCTGTGGGCTACGGCGAAGTTGCAGGCGCGGTCGATGAGGATCGCGGCTTGCAGCTTGGTTCTGGAAATGATCACGATGCTTTGCGCGTTGATCGTCAGGGCGGTTGCAGCATAGGATCATGTATTTGACGCCGATGTCGAGTACTTGGGCCTAGGTTGTGCTGGTTCAGCTGGAAATGGAGAGAGAGCGTTTTCCGTTAGGTAGTATTCCGCCCTTTGGGGCGGGGATTTTCAAGGCATCCGGGGCTACCGATCCGATGTCATTTGGGAGGAGCGCGAAAGGGGAACTTCCGCGGGTAACCCCATCGTCTCGATGAGCCCGCCAAGCTATCCCTCGGCATGGTTGCATCCCTGCAGAGCCCGCTTCCGTTTTACCTGGCAAAGTCATTGTTACTCCCATTTCAGGCCGCCTGCGTCCGGGATGTTTTCCGATGGAGAGCGCCGAGGAGTTTATACCGGAGTGCTTCAAGTGAATGTCAAAATACCGATTACAGCGACTGGCGGTCGCAATGAGCTCCTGCTTGAACTCGGCGACCGCTTAAGCCGTCGCGGTGTTACAATTTTCGTACGTTAGCGCAGGTTTCCGGGAGGAGCACATTGGTCGCAGCACATGGGAGTTCCGTTCAGGCAAGCCGACTTAGAGCCGTTCTCGATATTCCGTCAGGCCAAGGCGAGTCAAATAGTTGGGACCGGCCTCCGGGCCGGTCGTTCGGCTACGCCCGTCGAATTGTCGAGAAGTGCACTAGGCCGTTGCGATTCCGCCGCGCTCGAATAAACGCGGAGATTCTCTGGACTAGCGTTCTTTTCGCACGGTGAGGCGTGCCGCCAGAAGCGCATTGTATAGGGCCACAATATTCGCCCCCGTAGCGGGCAGTTTTTCTCATTAGCCGCTCCCGTTCCAGCCAGGATCGTGACTCAGCACGGCTAGCATGGCACACGCTGCGGGCACCCGAAGGACGCGCTTCATATTTCTTCTCGCTCCACAACGCCGCGCCGCCTCCCGGCGCTTTGGCCGAGAGGCGGGCTGGATGGGAAGTTCGCCTACAGCGCCGCCCGGTGGGGCGAGGCCCGGCGATTACTGAACCGGCAGGACAGCGCCGGCCGAGGGCGTGGTGACGCCGCCAACGGTGATGGCGATGGCTACGTTACCGGTTGCGGCGGACTGCGGGATCCGGATGTTGAACTGCTGGAGTCCCGAGATGTTCCCCGGCGCGAGGCCGGCGTAAAGGATGTCGGCGGCGGCCAGAGTTGTTCCGCCAACGGTGATCGTAACGGCGTCGCGGAGCCGCGCCTGGCCGGAGGCGATTTCACCCGCCTGGTAAACGGGTTCACTAACCCCGAAGCCGGTGCCGTAGAGAATTACTACATCGCCACGGCGAGCGGGGACGCCGCCGGGAACGTCGGCCGCATTGGCGATGGTGCTCTTGAAGTCGGACGTTTGAGCGGCGATGGATTTACCGCTGAATGTGAAAAATGCCGGCGCGTGGCTATTCACGGTGACGGTGGCGACGTCCGATTTGACTTCATTCGGGCGACCGGGGTTCAAGATGACCGTCAGGGGCACTGCGCCGGAGGGGGTTGAAACCGGGACCTGGAAGTTGATTTGATCGGTCTGGACGTAAGTGATGGGCGCGCGGCGGCCGCCGATTTCGACGGCGACGCAGGCGAGCTGCTGCGGGAAAGCGCCGTCGACAAAGTCTCCGGAACTGGCGGCGCGGGAGCGGCCTGCGACTTCGAAGTCGAGTCCGAGAACGCTGGCAAAGACGTTTGGAGATAAGTCCCGGCTGAAAGAGGCGCCGTTAACGATGGTGCGAACGGTGGGCTTTCTCGTGAGATTGCACGCGCCTTCGGCTTTCAGGGTGATGCTGGTGGTGTAGATGCGATCCCCGGCGTTGCTATTGTTGTTGTTGGCCGCGTTGCCGGCGGCATAAAAGGTGATGTCGCCGATTTCATTGGCCGGAGGCGTCCAATCGAATTCCCATTCGACGCCGACGCGAGTGTCGGCGAAGGTACCGGGCTGGGTGTGCTGGGCGAACTGGGGTTCCGGTTCGCCGTTGCAAGGGGGCAGGCCGATGGTTGCGCCGCAGCGAACGACGTTGTTGTCACCGGCGGTTAAGGACCCGGCGCCTCTGGACGTATCACGGGCTTCGCGGGCCGTGAACTGGAAGCCCCAGCGGGCGGCGTCGGGATGTTGAATTTTGACGCGAATCTTCTTCCTTACTCCCGGGGTATAGGTGAGTTTATCCACCAGAATTTCCAGCATTCCGCTGCCGTCGGAATTCGCGGGTGCGAAGGTCCGGTGACAGTTGGCGCAGGTGCCGCCGCCCCCATCGGTTGGGACTCCGGAAACTGGGGAGCGGGGGCCGGTGGAGAAGGCGAATAGGGCGGGTGCTCCCAAAAGGGCACCGGCAATCAGGAATCGGGAAATTCTGGTGGTTTGACGCATAAATCCTTTATTATCTTTGGACGGCGAGTACTACCCCCGTCTGAATTGGAACACTGTTGATCAGCATTTCAATGGCGTGTTCCCCGTTGGCGAGGGCGCTGGGGATAGTTACATTGAACTGATTGAGTCCGGAGCTGGAGAGCCCGGAGAAATCTGGGGTGACGGCTATGCCGCCGATGCGCATTATGACCGAGTCCACTAGCCGGGCCGCGCCGCTGAAAATTTTGCCAGGAGCGACGGCGGGATTGGTGGGCCCGAAACCGGTACCGAAGAAGAGGATGAGCTCGCCGGGTTTTGCCGGGACCACTCCTGCGACTCCAGCCGGACCGATAACGGCGGCATCGAGCCGGACGGCGGCCGGGTAGGTTTTCGAGTTGAGGCTATAGGTAAACAACCCGGGAAGCTCTTTAGCGGCGATGGCGGAATACGCGGCCGATTCGCCGGCTGGCGTCTTGACGACGACGGCGACGGGGCCGGTCTTGCCCGCCAAGTCCGGAGCCTGAATATTCAACTGGCCCGGCGAGATGAAGTAGATAAAGGCAGGCTTGCCGTCGATGGTCACGCTTACGCCATCGAGTGAAGTGGGGAAATTACCGGCGGCGTCGATGGCGCCGGTCCAGTCCCTGGTGGATGGCGACAGGTTCGTGCCGAAGACGGTGGTCCAGGCGCCGGTGACCGCTCCAGGGCGGAAGGAAGCGCCATTTGTTACGCCGTTGGTGGAGGTGATAACCGGGGGATTACCGCCGGCCGCTTTGGGCGTCAGCGTGAAATTCGCGGTGTAGATTTTGTCGCCTGAGCTTGAGTTGTTACTGTTGGCCGCGTTTCCGGCAACGTAAAAACGGATGTTACCGGCGGCGGCGGCGGGCGGAGTCCAATCGATATCAAAAGTGTTGACGGTGCTGGCGGGGCTGTGTTCGATGAACTCGAGGGGCGTGGCAACCGCGCAGTTACCAGAGGCGGAGCGTTCCCGGCCATCCTGACAGAGAATAAACGTACCCGTTCCGACGACGTCGAATCGTCCGGCCTGCGCGTTGGCTTCATTGCTGGCCAGGCGGGCCGAAGCCTGAAATCCGTAGCTGCGGGCTGTCGCGTCGGTTATAACGACCTTGATTCTCTGTTTCAGGCCGGGAGTGTAAGTCAACCCATCCGGGAACTGGAGTTCCACTTTGCCGCCTCCCGCGTTGACGGCAGTGCCAACGTGGCAACCGGATTGGGCGCAGGCAGCCGAGGAGCCGCCGGGGCCGCCGTCTGAACGCGGGTCAGGCCCCGAGCTAAACGCCCAAACGAGCGTCGGCAGAGCCACCATGATGGTGATTGCGCGTCCCCTGCTTTTGAAAAATGGTAGTTTTGTCATGCAAGAACTAACACGAATTGAATTCAGCATACTCTATACCCCGTGAATGTAATTATCTCCGGATCAAGAGTTCACAACTTACCGGATTTTCCTAATGTACACATCCAGCTGGTGTATCAGGGGAAGATCTGGGCACCGAGTAGCGCCTTTCTCGTAACCGTGCTTAGGGGAAGGGCCGGAAGCTGTCCTAGAGGCGTCCACTGGAGGGGGAACGCCACTTGGCCTGCACGTATACGAATCACACGGAAGTCATAGATGTGATTCGTGATAGCGTGCGAGAACTCACTGAGTAGCTTAGCAGAGCTCGCTTCGGGCAGTTGATGCGGTTCGGGAAGTTCCCAAAATCCACCCAGCATTGCGGCATCCTGCGCGCGCTGCCAGAGGAGAATGTTTCCGTTCCGTATGGCCACCAGAAGCGTCCGCCGTTCGCGACGGATTTCGGCCCTGCGCAATTTTATAGGCAATTCGCGTTCCAAACCGCTGGAATGCGCGGCGCAAAACTCGCTTACCGGGCATAATTCACATTTTGGCGCCCGGGGAACGCAAATCGTGGCACCCAACTCCATAACGGCCTGGTTGTGCGCGGCCGGATCGGCGGGATCGAGGAGCATTTGCGCCACTTCCCGCAGTCGTTCTTTCGTCCGCAGTGACTGAATGTCGCCAGAATCCTGGGTCAGACGGGCGACGACTCGGATGACATTGCCGTCCAAAACGGCACGGGGTGTTCCAAAACAGATACTGGAGACGGCGGCGGCGGTATAGGGGCCTACGCCGGGAAGTTCCAGGATCTCTTCGTATTGTTCGGGAAATTTGCCGGCGGCGACGATTAGGCGGGCGGCGGCGCGGAGGTTGCGGGCGCGGGAGTAGTATCCCATCCCGGCCCAGGCGTTGAGCAGATCGTCATCGGCGGCGGCGGCGAGGGCGGCGGGATCGGGGAAGCGTGTGAGGAAGCGCTCGTAGTAGGGAATGACGGCGGCGACGCGGGTTTGCTGGAGCATGATCTCGGAGATCCAGATGCGATAGGGGTCGGTGGTGCGGCGCCAGGGGAGGTCGCGGTGGTTGGCGAGGTACCAGTCGCCGAGGCGGCTGCGGAAAGTACGGAGGCGGGCGGGAGTGAACTCCTTCATATAATTGGAAAGGACGCAAACATTGGAAGACTCCATTTTCATTCGCGGCGCGCGGATGCACAACCTGAAAAACGTTACGCTGGCGCTGCCGCACAATCAGTTAACGGTGGTGACGGGGGTGTCGGGATCGGGGAAATCGTCCCTGGTGTTCGACACCGTGTACGCGGAGGGGCAGCGGCGGTATGTGGAATCGCTGTCGGCGTATGCGCGGCAGTTTTTGGACCGGATGGAGAAGCCGGACGTGGATGAGATTCTAGGGCTGGCGCCGCCGATTGCGATCCGGCAGAAAAACACGACGCGGAATCCGCGGTCGACGGTGGCGACGGCGACGGAGACATACGATTTCCTTCGGCTGCTGTATGCGCGGGCGGGAACGACGTACTGTTCTTCGTGCGGGGAGGCGGTTCGGAAGGACACTGTTGAAGTGGTGGCGGAGGCGATGGCGGGGGAGGCGGCGGGGTCGCGATGGTATGCGCTGTTTCCGGTGCATTCGTCTGAGGGAACCGCGCAAAACGGACTCGGTCGCGGCGGCGTTGGTACGACGGTTCCGGGACGGTTGGGGGCCGCGACCGGCCTTTGCGCGTCCAATAACGACACGGGGCAGTTGCGGGACCACTTGTTCGAGTTGCGCCGGAAGGGGTTTAACCGTCTGTATCAGGGCGGGAAGGTGTTTGAGTTTTCGACGCCGGAATCGCTGTTGGACATCGACTTTTCGAGGGCGGTGTACGTGATGGCGGACCGCGTGGCGATCACGCCGTCGGCCGAGTTGCGGTCGCGGTTAGCGGATACGGTAGAGACGTGTTACCGCCAGGCGGGAGAGGTGTTGTTTGAGCAGGCGGGCGTGCCGGATCCGCCGGTAAGAAAATTCAACGAGAAGTTCGCGTGCAAGAAATGCAACATTGAGTACCAGACGCCGGAACCGCAGTTATTCAGCTTCAACAATCCGGTGGGGGCGTGCCCGCGATGCCAGGGGTTTGGGAATGTCATCGATTACGACATGGATCTGGTGATTCCGGACGCTTCGCTTTCGATTGAAACGGGAGCGGTGAAGCCGTGGACGACGCCGGCGTATCACGTGTGGCAAGAGAGGTTCGTGAAGCTGCACGGGAATAATGTTCGGTGCGGTGTGCCGATTTTTGAATTGGCGCGGGCGGAGCGGGAGTTACTTCTGAATTACCTGCGCACTGTGTTTTTCCCCACGGTGGAGGCGAAGAAGTACAAAGTACAGGTGCGGGTGTTTTTGAGCCGCTACCGGGGGCAGGCGGAGTGCATGGATTGCCAGGGCTCGCGGCTGCGGAAGGAGGCTCTAAATGTTCGCGTGGGCGGGCTCACGATGTCGGAACTGGTGAAGATGAATATCGCCGAAGCTTACTCGTTCTTTTTGAGTTTGTCATTGGCGGCGGAGCAGCAGGCGATTGCGGGAAAGGTGTTAGTCGAGATTCGGCAGCGATTACAGTTCTTGAATGACGTGGGGCTACAGTATTTGACGCTGGACCGGATGTCGGCGACGTTATCGGGCGGGGAAGCGCAGCGGATTCAGTTAGCGACTTGTTTGGGCTCCCGGCTCGTCGGGGCTTGTTATGTGCTGGACGAGCCATCGATCGGGCTACATAGCCGCGATACGGAGCGGCTGATCAAGATTCTGCATGAGTTGCGGGATTTAGGGAACACAATTTT
>SHUN01000143.1 GCA_009697495.1 Bryobacterales bacterium
GACCAACGCACGTAAAGGAATCCCCTTCTGGGCCGCGACGGTTTTGGCTTGGCGGAATAGAGCGTCGGGGATTTCGAGGGTTGTCTTCATCGGCTTCATTGTCCCATTTTTACGGGAACGGGTTTTTCGCGGCCTTATCGAACCGGACCCAAGATTTCCCTTAACTGATTATCAGGCCAGAATCCATGCTGTCAGCCACGCGCCTTTCCGGTAGGCACACTGGTCCGGTCACCACCAGCCCGGCTCCCCAGATGGGAGGATCGATTCTGCCGCTTTGTTGTCCGACGGTCCTGACCGGTTTCATGCCGACGGCCCGGCTTGGCGACCAGACCGCGCATGGCGGGGTGCTCGTAATCGGCGAGCCTTCAGTTTTGATCGGTTAATTGCCGGTCGGCGAAACCTTGAGTTCGTTGACGACTTTGGTGACGCCCTTTACTTTGCCAACGACGCGATCGGTCTTGATTTTTGCGCGGTCCGTGCGGACGATGCCCTTAACGGTGACGACGCCATCGGCGACGACCACTTCGAGAGCGCCCCCTTTGATGTCGGGGTCGCCGGCCAGGCGGCGTTTCACGTTGTCGTAAATCTGGTCGTCTTTCTTCTGGTCCGCGAAGGCGGGAACCAGAAGCATGCAGAGTAGAATCACCAGCTTATACATCACTATCGTTGACCATCCTTCGCCAGTCTAACTCATTCAGGAACTCCGGCTGATTCCGCCAGTCAGGTTTTACCTTCACAAAGAGTTCCAGAAAGATTTTTTTATCGAAAAACAGCTCCATTTCGGCGCGGGCGGCGGATCCGATCTTTTTGATCATCGCTCCGGCGGCGCCGACGATTATGTTTTTCTGTCCAGAGCGTTCAACGTAAATCGTGGCGGCGATGCGGATGACGTTGGGTTTGTCTTCCCATTCGTCGACCAGAACGGCGACCGAGTGCGGGACTTCCTGCTGGGCGAGAATCAGGATCTTCTCGCGGACCATTTCGGCGGCGAGGAAGCGGGACGGGACGTCGGTGAGATGGTCCTCCGGATAGACACGCTCGCCAACGGGGAGGTAAGTGATGATGGCCTTCCGAAGCTCGTCAACGCCTTCGCCCTTTTTCGCGGAAACGGGGATGAAGGCAGCGAAATCATGGAGGGCCTGGTACTGCTCGATAAGGGCGAAGAGCTTGGATTTGTCGTGGATTGAGTCCACTTTATTGAGGACGAGGACGACCGGCGTGCCGGGCTTTTTGACGAGGTCGACGGCTTGGGCGATATCCTGGCCGGGTGTTTTGGTCGCGTCGACGACAAGGATGATGACGTCGATCGCGTCCATAGCGGCGCGGACGGCTTGCATCATGCGGCGGTTGATGACGGTGTCGGATTTATGCAGGCCGGGGGTGTCGACGAAAACGATTTGGGCATTTTCGCCTGTCCAGACACCGTTGAGGGCGGTGCGGGTGGTCTGTGCCTTGGCGGTGACGATGGCGATTTTCTCGCCGACGATCGCGTTTAGCAGCGTTGACTTACCGGCATTCGGCAAGCCGATAATCGTGGCGGTACCGGCGTGATACTTGGGCTTTTTAGGCTTAGGCATCCTTTTTCACTTCCATTGTTGGATGCTCCTTGTGGGGTTGTTCGGGCTCTAGGGCGCGCAGGATGCGCACACGGTCGACGCGGCGGTCATCCGCGGCGACAATTTCAATGCGTATTCCTTCGCGTTCGACGGCTTCGCCGGCGAGGGGGACACGGCCCAGCCATTCCGCGGCGAGGCCGCCGACGGTGGTGGAATCAAACTGTTCGTCGGGGCGGAAGCCGACAAGTTCCTGGAGATGATCGAGGTCAAAGCTCCCCGAAACGAGCCAAGCGCCTTCGCCGTCGGCGGTGACGTCGGCGACCGGTTCATGCTCGTCGCGAATTTCGCCGAAGATCTCTTCGACAAGATCTTCCATGGTGGCGAGGCCGGCAGTGTTGCCGTATTCGTCAACAACCACGGCCATGTGGGCACCGTCGCGCTGCATTTCCTTCAGCAGCGCGGTGACCATTTTCTGTTCCGGAACGACGCGGATGGGGCGCATGATTTCCCAGGCTTTTCGACCGCGTTCGTTGGGGTTGCGCTCAAACAGGTCGCGGACGTGGATGAAGCCGACAACATTATCGATCGTCTCGTCATAGACAGGGATGCGCGAGTACTGTTCGTTGATGACGAGTTCCCGCAGTTCTTCCAGGGAACGGCTTTTTTCGATGCCGACAATACGCGGACGGGGCGTCATGACTTCGCCGACGGTTTTGTCGCCGAACTCGACGACGGACTGGATCAGTTTGCGATCTTCTTCCTCAATAAGCCCTTCCTCTTTGCCGGCTGTGATGAGGGCTTCGACCGATTCCGAATGCGTGCCGTTGCCGTTCTCCTCGTCAGCGGATTCGCGCAGTTCGGTGAGCGATTGGAAGAACTTCAGAATGGCGACGATCGGGGCCATGACGAGAATCATGGCGTGCAATACCGGGAGGGAACCGAACAGCCAGTTGCCATTGGTCTTGCGATAGAGCAGTTGCGGGAGGATCTGGGCGAAAACCATGGAGAGTGCCCAGGCGAGGACGGCGGCTTCGGCGATGGCGGTCCAGAACTGCTGGCGGCCCTCGCCGAGGAGAGCGAGGGCGCAAATACCCATCATGGCGATGAGGGCGTGTTTGATGAGGGAGAACGTGAGCGCGCCGCGCTCGATTTTCAGGCCGAGACGGTGTTCGAGATTGTTTTTGAAGTATTCGAGGGCGGGGACTTCACGGGAACGGAGGCGGAGCGATTCGACGTAGAGGATCTGAGCCACGGTGCTCAGGGTAAGTAGCGCGGAGAAGACGGCGAGAGTCAGGAAGAAGGCGATGTTCATCGGCGCGTGCGTTCGATTAGACCGGCGGGGAGGCTAAGCTTTTGGCGCCAGCGGGATTCCAGGCGGCGCATGGCGCCGTTGTCGGTCTCGTGATCGTGACCGAGCAAATGGAGTGCCCCGTGGAGCATTAGGATTTCGATTTCCGCTTCGATGGCGTGGCCGAATTCGGCGGCCTGGGCTTTGGCGCGGGTGGCGGATATGGCAAGGTCGCCTAGGGATTCTTCGCCTTCGAGGGCGGGGAAACTGAGCACGTCAGTGGCGTAGTCATGGCCCAGGAAGGTGTTGTTCAGGCGCCGGAGTTCGGTGTCTGAAGTCAGCAGACAAGTGAAGGCCCGGCCAGAGGTGAGGAGCGTGGTTAGCGTGTCTTGAAAAAGGCGCAGGCGGTTGCGGTCGATGCCGCGGGGCGCACTGCGAAAAAGAAATGTACTGCCATCGGGGGACATGTTTGTGGTAATCAGGCGTTGGGCGCGGATTGGCTGGCGGATTGATTGGTTGCCGGGTCTGCCTCGGCCATGACTTCGTTCAGGCGAAGGCTAAGTTGACGGGCGTTGATGGCGTTCTCGCCGTTCTTTTCGTACGCGCGGATAATGCGTTGGACCAAGCTGTGGCGAACGACGTCGCTGTCATCGAAGTGGACGAAGCTGATGCCGTCGATGCCTTTCAGGATTTCGACCGCTTCGATGAGGCCGGAGCGGCGGCCGCTGGGGAGGTCGATTTGCGTGGCGTCGCCGGTGACGACGGTTTTTGAGCTGAAGCCCTGGCGCGTGAGCACCATCTTCATTTGCTCGCGGGTGGAGTTTTGGGCTTCATCGAGAATGATGAAGCTGTCGTTGAGTGTGCGGCCGCGCATGAAAGCGAGGGGGGCGACTTCGATAATATTTTTCTCGATGAACTTCTCCACCTTTTCGGCTTCGAGCATATCGAAAAGCGCGTCGTAAAGGGGTCGAAGGTAGGGGTCGATTTTTTCCTGGAGCGTGCCGGGGAGGAAGCCGAGCTTTTCACCGGCCTCAACGGCGGGGCGGGTGAGGATAATCCGCGAGACGCGTTTGGAAAGCAGCGCGGAGACGGCCATGGCGACAGCGAGATAGGTTTTGCCGGTACCGGCGGGGCCGACGCCGAAGACGAGATCGTTGCGTTCGATGGCTTCCAGGTAGCGGCGCTGGTTGATGGTCTTCGGCGTGAGGACTTTCTTGCCGAAGCTGCGCTGGCGGCCGCTGGCGACGAGGGCGCGGAGCGTTACGGCCTCATCACCGATAACGATGCGAAGATAGCAGGCCATGTCACCGGAGGAGAATTTGTGGCCTTCGCGGACGAGTTCGGCGTAGTCGTTGACAATGCGGCAGGCGCGTTCGACGGGGGCGTCTTCGCCATCGATTTCCATGGCGCCATTGGCCATGCGGGTACGCACGGCGAGGGCTGTTTCCAGCAGGCGAATGTTCTCGTCGCGGGTGCCGTAGAGGGCTTCGACGCCCTGCGGAATGGGCACGCTTAGTCGCATGTATAGGCGCGGTTCGACAACAACGACATCTCGCTTAATTATAGCAACAGGTACACACGAAACTTGGCCGCTGGTTTTTTGACGGTCTGTTCCCGCAGGCTTGTCCGGCGTAGCCGAGTGCACATTTTCCTGACCTTGCTGCCAGAGAGGACGCGGCAATGCTGTAACATTGCCCGCACGGCCCCGGATCTGAATCGGTAACCCGCGTGCGAGGAGGCTCCCGGGAGCATCGAAGGTTTACCGCAAAAAGTATACTTTAGAGTTGGCAAAATAGTGGCATGGTATTATCGTTACGGAATGAGTACGACCACGGAAAGCCCAAACATTCGCATCAGTTCCCACTCCAAAGCAACTTTGCGAGATTTGGCCAAACGGGAAGGCAAACCAATGCAAGCCGTCCTGGACAAGGCCATTGAGCAGTACCGTCGCGACACGTTTTTTCGGGAGTTGAACGAGTCCTATGGCCGGTTGCAGGCCGATCCGGAAGCGTGGAAGCAGGAAATGGGCGAACGGCAAGAGTGGGATACCGCGCTGATGGACGGATTGGACGGTGAATGAGCCATTCTGTTTCGGATCCGGCCCGCGGAGAAATTTGGTCCGCCCGGTTTGACCCCATTGTCGGCCGCGAACAAGGCGGCGAGCGGCCTTGTCTGGTTTTCTCCGATGACCGATTCAATCAGAGCCGCGCCGAGTTGGTGATTGTTGTTCCGATCACTCGAACGGAACGAAACATCGGTTCCCATGTGCGTGTCGCGCCATTTGAAGACGGTCTCAAAGACGTCAGCGTTCGAAGCAGCGGCTCAAAACCAGATGGGGCAAGGTGTCAGGGGAGACGTTGGCCGCCGTTGAGGACCGCGTGAGAATTTTGTTGAATCTTTGAAGCCCGGTTGACAGTTGGCATCTGACCGTAACGGCCATCAGATCGCGCTTAGGCGCCGAACTGCGTGAGGTGGTGGTCGAGGTGGCGGTGCATGAGTGCCCCCCAATCGGCGCCGGATAGAGGGCCAAAGGCGGCGTGGGACTGAAAGGTTTGGGACTCGCCTTTGGAGACGAACTTGTCCATCGCGGCTCGAAGCGCAGGGAGGCGATCGGCGATGTCGCCGTCGTCCGTGATAATGAACTCCGGCGCGGTAGGAGCGCCTTTGGGCCACGGAAGAACGTAGATGATCAGCTTGGTTATAGGCCAGAAGCGGAAGAATGTTTTCTTGTGCGTGATCTGGAACTCGCCCATGGCGGCGAAGAAGGGGACGGTGCAATGCCGGAGCATTTGGGCCGCCGTCATTTTGCCCCAGAGAGGGTTTTGATTTGGCTTGATAGAGTCGAAGCGCTTCAGTAACGCCTGGCGGTCGGCGGGGTTCCAGACGGTCTTGGCCATTTGGAAGATATTGTAGCGGGATATGCTAGTGCTGTGAAGCGGTTTTTGTGTTTGATAGCGCTGGTTACGGGGGCGGTGGTGGCCGAGAAGTGGACGGCGTACCGGAGCGCGCCTTTTACGGTATTCACGAATGCCGGAGAGAAAGAGGCGCAGGAGGCGGTGGTCGCTTTGGCGCAATTGCGGCACACGCTTTCGGAGAAGTTTGGCAAGGACGTAACGCCGTTGTGGCCGGTGGCGGTAGTGCAGCGAAAGAACCATGCGGAGGTTGGGTCTATCCGGTTGGCGGGGGATTCGTATTTGCTGGCGCTGCCGGCGGGGCCGGTGCCGGCCGGGGCGATGGAGGCATTTACGCTGCTGTTGTTGAAGGAGAACACGACGACGATGGATGCGGGCGTGGAACGCGGAGTGGCGCGGGTGTTCAGCACTTTGGAAGTGCATGGGCCTCGGGTAACATTGGGGGCTGCGCCGTCTGTAAAAGACTTGGAATGGGCGCGAATGCATTTTTTATTGACAGATACGCGGTTCAGCGGGTCGGCGCGCGTGCTGCTTTCAAATTTTGGGAAGGGCGTGGACGGGGACGCGGCGTGGCGAAACACCGTGGGGATGTTGCAGCGGGATTTCGATAAAGAGGCGGGGGCGTATTTGGCCAAGGGCGAGTTCGGGACGATTGCGTTGAGCGGGAAGCCGATGGATCCGCGGCGGATACGGGGAGAGGAGTTGGAGCCGGAAGAGGGCAAGTTGCTCCTCGCGGATATTGCCGGGACTTCAGCGCCTCGGGGAGCGCGGGCGTTGGCGGCGTTGGACACGAAGGAATCCTTGGAGAAAGCGTGGCGGATGAATCCGCGTTGGAGCCTGCCGCATGAGATGCTGGCGCGGCATGAGGAGAAGCTTTCCGACAAAGCGCAACGGTACCGGAAAGCGGCGGAGGTTGCTCCTCGGGAAGTTCGATTGTGGCGACTGGCGGCAGAGGCTTTTGAGGCTGCGGAGTTGCCAGCGGAGGCGGCGAGGATGTGGTTTGGGGCGGAGCGGGCGGCGGCTTCGGCTGGGGAGCGGGCGGCGTTGAAGGAGATACGGCTGGCGGCGGACCGGAAGCGTGTGGAGGCGGAGGAGGAGGAACGGCGGAAGGTGCAGGAGGCCGAGGCGCGGGAGTTGCAGAAATTGAAAGATGAGGCGAAGACGCGAATCCGCGAGGCGGAAGCCAAGGCGAATGCGGGGGCGGGTCCATCGACGGGGAAAGTTGTGGATTGGTGGGATGGGCCGAAGCCGGATGCGAGCTTGCAGGGGAAGTTGTTGCGGGTGGATTGTTTGGCGGGGAATCAGATGCGGCTGGCGATTGGGGCGGATTTGAAAACGGCTACGTTATTGAAGGTCAAGGACGCGGGGAAGATTGTTGTCACGGGGAATGGCACGGTGGATTTAGGGTGCGGCTTGCAGAAGTC
>SHUN01000144.1 GCA_009697495.1 Bryobacterales bacterium
GTGAAGTCGAAATCAGGTTTCCCCTGGCCGTATAGCGTTAATAGGTTGCTGATGCGATTGCGTAGACGAGACAGTAGAACAACAAATGCGGGCGGTTCCGCCGCCGGTTGGTTCTTGCTCAGTTCGGTGGGCGTCAGAAATCGGATGGAGACAGCCCCCACCGGCTGATCCGGCGGAAGCAGGCTGATCTCGACTGGCGGGCACGCAACGTTGGACCGAAGCACACCGTCTGAAAATATGTCGCAGACCGGACGCCGCGCGGCATCGAGTATCGATACCGCGCTGACGAAAGCCGCGCCCTTGCCGGGACCGATGCCGGATTCGGCGAACTGTTGGAATGCCGTAATGAAGTAGGCAATGATTTGCGGCCGCATATCGAACAGATGCAGGTCGAAGTGGAACGGCTGATTCAGCGCGATCCTGACACCATCAAGATGCGGTGCGCGAAAAAGAAAGGGCCGAGGCGCGTCGGCAAGGCCGCTGGGGCCACTTTCCAGCGTTGGCTCAAAGATACGCGCGTAGGGGCATTCCTGCCGGAAGTTACACGTCAACGGACTCGAGCAACCAGGGGCGCAGGCGATCGAACGGAACGTCCGTCCGAAGCCACCCCTCAGGATATTGGACGCTTTACCGGGAGGAAAGTAAATCGGCTGGCGCGCTTCCAGATGAAATCGAAGGGGGATTAATTGCAATGCAAGCACGATACTCATCATAAGCCGCTGTGGTCCTAACCTCCGGCTTGCCTGGCCCCCTTGACGGTCTAAGCCTAAGAAAAAAACCATTTGGAAGAAACAAACACCACATCCGGCCTTGACCTGTAAACCCGTGCCACCGGATCTAAATTTATATTTCCCCTATTATCAATAACTTCCAAAAACGAATTCCCAAAGTGCTCACTCCCCTCTGCTAGCTTAAAGTCAGCCCGGAAAACTCCGAGCCCAAAGGCCCTCGCCAAAACGAGGGCCTTTTTCAATTCCAAGCCCGAAAAAGGAGCACCAAATGACAAAGGAAGAAAAAGCCAAAATCGCCCGCGAAAACGGCGCCAAATCAAAAGGACCTGTCACGTCCGCCGGTAAAGAAAGATCCGCCCGCAACGCCCTCAAAGCCGGCGAGCACGCCAAGAAGTTCGCCTGCTTCATTCCGCCACACGAAGCCGTCCTCTGCAACGAGGATCGCGATCAATACGAAAGTCTCGTCGAAGATCACATCGCCATCTACAAGCCCTTGAACCAGGCCGCCTACGCCGTCATCGGCGACATGGCCGCCGCCCGCTGGCAGATTGAGCGCCTCCATCGTTGCATCACCACGCACTGGAACTTGGCCCTCATCTCCGCCAACAATAAGCCCAACGGCAATCTCGCGCCCGAACTCCATGACCTCAAGGCCATGGCCGACGCCTCCGCCGAAATGCTCGCCGGCAACGCCCTCGTTCCCAAGATGAACCGCGAAATCGACCGCCTCCAGCAAACCCTCGCCCGCGCCGAGCGCCGCATCAAGTTCATCCATGCCAATTTCCCGGACTTCGCCCCCGCCCGCCACAAACGAACCGAAGAAAAAGAAGAAGAAAACGTTGCAAAAGAAGGACTTAACGAAACACAACCCGAAAAAGACGAAAATGATCTACCCCCCATTTTCACCTCCGAAAACGTCCCGGAAGTAATCGAAGCCTACAAAAGGGAGTTCCCCGGCCGCCGCATCGTCATCGTCCCCGACACGGTGCCGTGTTACTGAAAAATCCGATGCCGGAATTGTCCGAACCCCGCGCCAATCAGCCCACCCGGCCAAGCGCATAACAAAATCTAACCTCTCCGCGACGCCGGTCTTGGGCTCCTCCCATCGTCAGCCATCCGCACTAGCTCTTTGACAATTGAATATCTATAAGCCAAGCGGCAACCTTCGCCTGCCCGAGGTGTCTTCAAATTCGGGCAGGCGATACGGAGGGTCCATCTCAGCGAAGCACTGTGATACCGAAAGACTTCCGCGCTACCCTTAACCATGGAAATCACGACCGTCGGTGAATTATTGCACTGGTCGTACGCCAACCTCGCGATGGCGCACGCAGCCATCACTTCAAAGGCGGACAAATACGGGCCACGGCACTACATGGTGCGCTCAAAACTCTACAAAGGGCTGAACAACCAGACCATGAATGTCGGCCCACTCGCCGATGACGAGCGATTGAAAATGATTCTGCCCCAAGCCTGCTGCTACTGCGGGAGCGGCGAGCACTTATCGGTGGATCATCTCATTCCAACGAAGCGCGGTGGAGCGAATACCGGGGACAATCTGGTATGGGCGTGCCGGACCTGCAACAGCTCAAAATGTGCCCATGACGCATTGGAATGGCTGGCGGCGAGAAACCAATTCCCGCCGCTTCTGCTTCTCCGCCGTTACCTCAAGCTCGCCATCGAACTAAGTCGCGAGCGGGAAATGCTACCGGCTAAACTCGCCGGCGAGCCACATGTTCCGTTCTCGCTGACGGCGATCCCAAGACATTATCCGCTACCCGCCCAACTGAAATTGTGGGTCACGCCACTCAACCCCTAAAAAATTACAAATTCGAATCAATCAACTGCTGCAACTCCGTCTTCGATGTCGCCCCAACCTTCCGCGCTACCTCTTGCCCGCCTTTGAACAGCAACAGCGTCGGAATCCCGCGCACGCCATAGCGCATCGCCGCCGCGTCATTCTCGTCTACATTCAGCTTCCCGATCGTCACACGCCCGGAATAATCATCGGCCAGCGCATCGATCGTCGGGGACATCATACGGCACGGGCCGCACCATTCCGCCCAAAAGTCCACAAGCACCGGCTTGTCGGATTGCAGCACCTCGGCATCCCAGGCGCCGTCGGTAAAAGTAACAGTGTTAATTCCAGCCATTTATAATCGCTCCAAAATTTTTGATGTTCCATTCGGGAAAAGGATTCGTTCACCCAGCAAACCGCGGTACAAAGCCGCATACTCCGCCGCCGACCGGTCCCATGAAAAGTCCTTGCCCATTCCAAGCCGCATGCGCGCTTCCCACGCTTCCCGGTCCCGCCAACACTGCAACGCATGGCGCAACGTGCTCAGCAAAGCCGCCGGAGAATACTCCCCGAACTTGAAACCTGTCAACTCATCTATCGTATCATCCAGCCCGCCCGTCGCCCGCACCACCGGCGGCGTCCCGTACTTCAACGAGTAGATCTGATTCAACCCGCAAGGCTCATACCGGCTCGGCATCAGGAAGATATCCGCCCCCGCCTCAATCAAATGCGCCAGGCCGTTGTTATAACCGTGCCAAACGCGAACCTTGTCATGGTGACGGTCCGTCAAATCGTGGAAAATCCATTCGCAATGCGGCTCGCCGCTCCCCAACGCAATCAGCGTCACATCTTCCTTCATCAACTCGTCGCCAATCGGCTCCAACAGGTCGAATCCCTTCTGCGCCGCGAACCGCGAGACAACCCCAATCAAAGGCCGGTCATGCGCTTCCGCCCCGAATCCCATCGCCTCTAATAAAGCCCGCTTACAGGCCGCCTTCCCCTGCAAGTTGGCTGCATCAAAATGCGCCGGTAAATACCGGTCCGTCGCCGGATCCCACTCCGCGTAGTCAACCCCGTTCAGTATCCCGGTCAACCGCGCCGAGCGCTCCCGCAACAATCCATCCAAGCCAAATCCATGCTCGGCCGTTTGTATCTCGCGCGCATAAGTCGGGCTCACCGTAGTTACAAAATCGGCGGCGATAATCGCGCCTTTCATCAGATTCAAGTCCCCGAAATACTCCAACTCCCCCGGATGAAACTGACTGCCGTCCAACCCCAACTCCCAAAGGATTTGTTTCCCGAACCGCCCCTGATATCCCAGGTTATGAATCGTGAAGACATGTTTCATCGCCGCCAGCCGCGGATCGTTCGCAAACCAGCTCCGCGCATAGATCGGCACCAGCGCCGCCTGCCAGTCGTGCGAGTGCAAAATGTCCGGATGCTCGATCTGCCGCGCGATCCCCAGCGCCGCCAATGACAACACGGCAAAGCGCAGATGGTTGTCGATGTAGTCATTCCCATACGACGAATAGACGCCGTCCCGGTCGTAGAACCATGGCGCCTCGACAAAATAGAACGCGACGCCTTCGCGATAAAGCCGCCAAATATCCGTTCGGTGCCGGAAATGGTTGATCCACACCGGCATGTCTTCCAACACCAGCTCAACCCCCGCCGGATGCAGACCGCGATACTTCGGCATCACCACCGACGCCTCCATCCCCAGCCGCACCAAGGCCGCCGGCAATGCTCCCAGCACGTCCGCCAACCCGCCCGTCTTCGCAAACGGCGCCGCTTCCGACGCTACCATCATCACTTTCGCCATGGAATTCTCATGATAGCCTGTGCCAGCGCGGGCACCGCCAAACTGCCCAAAAACGCGCCTAAAAACGAATTCCACTCCATCGCAAACGCGCCCACCGCCGCATACAACGTCCCGATCCCCACATTCGCCAACGACGTCAAAACCATAAACCGCCGCAACGGCATCGCGGTCATTCCCGCAAATAGGACCGCCGCCTCCGCCAGCACCGGCACCGCCCGCGTCAGTAGCAGAGTCCACTCCCCATACCGCGCCCACACCGCCGCCATCGACGCATCCGCCCGCGCCAATCGTCCCGCTCGATACCCCATCCAGCATCCCAAAGTCATGCCCGCAATATTCGTCAACGCCCCTCCAACGAATCCCAGCATCACCCCTGAGGCGACCGACAAGATACTCGATGGCACCGGCAAAAACACATCCGCCGCTAATAGCCCCGCCACCGCCGGCGAGATCCACCAGGCCCCGCGATTCTCCGCCACCAGCCGCGCCGCCAACGCGGTAAACGCGTCATCCCAAAGAAAGTAGGGAATAAGAATCAACGCCAACATTCCGCACACCAGCAACACAAATCGCATTCGGTCAGCATATCCTTGAATGAATGAAATTGCCCATTCCCGTTCCGGCAAATGAGCTGGAGGCCGCCGCCCTTGCAACCATGGCCAAAGCCAAATTCCCCATGATGGCGACCATCGACGCCGGGCAGCCGCGCGTCAGGCCGGTATCCCCCGTTCGCACCGATGGCTTCACGGTTTACATCGCCTCCATGCGCTCCTCCGCCAAAACCGCCGAACTCGCCGCCAATGAACGCGCTGAACTCTGCTACCTCGCTGAGGACCACGATCAGGTCCGCATCACCGGTCCCGCGCGCCTCGTCACCGACCTGCCGACACGCCAGTCCATTTGGGACGCCAACCCTCTGCTCCGCGCCTATTTGCGCGACATCGACAATCCCGAATTCCTCCTCTACGCCGTGTACCCCGAGCGCGTCCGATTCATGCGCGAATGGGCCCTCGAATACCAGGAAATTCCCCTTCGCTAAATGAAGACGCTGGAGACGTACTTCGAATTCGCCAAGCTCAATACAAGCTGGCGACAGGAAGCCATCGCGGGCCTGACGACGTTTCTGACGATGGCCTACATCATCTTCGTCAACCCGTCCATTTTGGCCGAGGCGGGCATGCCCCCGGCCGCTGTCACCGCCGCCACATGCGTTTCCGCCGGCTTGGCCAGCATCCTGATGGGAGCCGTCGCGCGTTACCCCATCGCCATGGCCCCCGGCATGGGCCTCAATGCCTACTTCACATATGGCGTCGTACAAGGCATGGGCATCCCGTGGCAGACCGCCCTCGGCGCAGTCTTCCTGTCCGGCGTCCTCTTCCTCTTCCTGACGCTATTCGGCGTCCGGCGCTGGATCGTCGAATCCATCCCCCGTCCGCTCTATTCCGCCACCGCCGTCGGCATCGGCCTCTTCATCGCCCTCATCGGCATGAAGAACGCGGGGCTGGTCATCGCGCACCCGGCCACCTTCGTCACCCTCGGCAACCTCCGCGCGCCAACGACGCTCCTGGCCTTGGCCGGCCTGATCCTGACGGCCGCCCTGCTCGTGAGAGGCGTCCGCGCCGCGATCCTCATCGGCGTGGCCGCCACCACCGCCGCCGCCCTCGCGATGGGCCTCACCAAAATCTCCGGCGGAGCCTCGCCGTTGGCCGCTCTTTCCCAAACCGCCTTCCGTCTCGACATCCCCGCCGCCTTTCAACTCGGCCTCGCCGAGATCGTCTTCGCCTTCCTTTTCGTTGACCTCTTCGATAACCTCGGCACGCTAATGGCCGTCGCCAACCGCGCCGGTCTCATCGAAAAGAACGGCCAAATTCCGCGCATCGAACGTATCCTGGCGGCTGACTCAGTGGCAACCATCACAGGCTCCCTCGCCGGCACATCAACCGTCGTCAGCTACATCGAAAGTGCCGCCGGAGTCGCCGCCGGCGGGCGCAGCGGAGTCACCGCCATCGTCACTGGACTCCTCTTCCTCGCCGCCTTGTTCTTCGCCCCATTCCTTGGCGTCATCCCCGCCGCCGCCACCGCTCCAGCGCTCATCCTGACCGGCGCTCTTATGATGGCCCACGCGACCGAAATCGAATGGACCGATCCGCGGAACGCCTTCCCCGCCTTCCTCACCATCATCGCGATTCCCATGACATTCTCCATCGCCAACGGCCTCTCCCTCGGCTTCCTTTCCTACACGTTGATTCAAGTTCTCACCGGCCGCGCTAGCGGTGTCTCGCCCTTCGTCTATCTCCTCTCCGCCGTGTTGTTGCTCCGATTCTTGTATCTTGGTTCTGCCTAATGCGTCTCATTTTCCTGTTATTCACATCCATCCTCGGCGCAGCCGACTGGCAGCTCGTCTCCGTCAACAAGATCTGGGACCAGCCGAAACACGCCGCTTTCGGCGACCTCATCCGGTGGAACAATCGCTGGTACGCGACTTTCCGCGAAGGACAAGTCCACGCCCCAACGAAGGGCAAAACCGATGACGGCAAACTCCGCGTCCTCTCCAGCGTTGACGGCGTCAAATGGAAAAACGAAGCCCGCCTCGAGGAGCCCGGCGTCGACCTTCGCGACCCGCACTTAAGCATTACGAAGGACAACCGGCTGATGATTGTCGCCGGCGGTTCTTACTACCCCAAAGGCGAGTACAAATCCCGCCAAAGCCGCGTCTTTTTCTCGAACAACGCCAAGCACTGGACTTCCCCTAAAAAAGTCCTCGAAGATACCCACTGGCTCTGGCGCGTAACCTGGCATAAGGGCATAGCCTAC
>SHUN01000145.1 GCA_009697495.1 Bryobacterales bacterium
CGACCGCTGGGGAGCCGTTTTCCGGGCGGCGTGAAGCGGCGGCAAAAACTTCCTGCTGTACTCCTGGGACGACGGGATGCCGGGGCGGTAGCATGGTTGCTCACGGAGCGTTCACGAATGAAGAAGTTTTTGCTCGGCGTATTGGCCGGTGTGTTAATGGCGGGCCTGTTCGGGTTTGTCGCGGTGGTGGTGCTGGCGAAGCTTGGCAGCGCCGAAAAAAGCATCGAGAGAGACTCGACGCTGGTGCTGCGGCTGGAGGGATCCATCTCCGAGAAGGCCGCGGCGGACATGCCATTTGGGTTTCTGGGCGGGGCGGCGCCGCCGACGGTTACCGACGTTTGGAAATCGCTTAAGAAAGCCGCCATCGATCCGAAGATCAAGGCTGTCGTGTTGATGCCGCGCGGACTTTCGGTGGGATGGGCGAAGCTGCAGGAGATCCGCGGCGCGCTGGTTGAGTTTCGAGCGTCCGGAAAGCCGCTCTTCGTTTTTTTGCGGGCGCCGCGCACCCCCGAGTATTATTTGGCGACGGCGGCGGAGCGGATACACATGGTCCCGGAGGATTTCCTGGACATGAAGGGGTTACGGGCGGAGATCACGTATTACAAAGGCGCGTTGGACAAGTTGGGCGTGAAGATGGAAGTGGAACACGCGGGCAAATACAAAGACGCGATGGATTCGTTTACGCGAACGAATATGGCGCCGGAGAGCCGGGAGGCGCTGGATCTATTGATCGACGGTTTGTTTGCGCACCTGACCGAGACGATTGGCGGGGCGCGAAAGAAACCGGGTGCGGATGTGCGGAAACTGCTGGATGATGGCCCGTTTCTGGCGGATCAGGCAGTGGCGGCGGGTCTGGTGGACGCGTTGAGTTTTGAAGATCAATTTTTCGACGAAGTGAAAAAGAAGATTGGGGTAGAGGTGAAGCGGGTGGGGCTTGGCGACTACGCGCGAGCAACCGTTGACGGGTTCGAGGGGCGGAACAAGATCGCGATGATTGTGGGTGACGGCGCGATTGTACGAGGGGGATCCGCGGCGAATCCGCTGGAGGATAGTGCGCAGATTACGGTTGCGCAGATGACGAAATTGTTCCGCCAAGTGGGGGACGACAACAGTATCAAGGGCGTGATTCTGCGGGTGGATTCGCCGGGAGGCGACGCGGTGGCTTCCGATGAGATTCTGCGCGAGGCGAAGCTACTGAGCAAGAAGAAGCCGATGGTGATATCGATGTCGGACGTGGCGGCTTCGGGCGGGTACTACATCGCGATGACCGGCGACCCGGTGGTGGCGTATTCGACTACGATCACGGGGTCGATTGGGGTGATTTACGGGAAAGTCAATTTGAAGGGGTTGTACGACAAATTGGGGTTGACGAAAGATGTCGTGAAGCGGGGACGGAACGCCACGATTGATTCGGAGTATTACCCAATGGACGCGCATGGGCAGAAGAAGCTGAAGGAAGGCGTGGATTCGGTTTACAAGACGTTTGTGGGACTGGTGGCGGAGAGCCGGAAGAAGAAATTTGAGGAAATTCAGGAGTTGGCGCAGGGGCGGGTGTGGTTGGGCGAACATGCCAAACAGCGGGATTTAGTTGACGCGATGGGCGGATTGGATAAGGCGATTGAGTTGGTAAAAGTGCGGGCGAAATTGGCGGCGAATGAGAAGATCCGGTTGATTGTTTATCCGGCGAAGCAGTCGCTGTTTGAGCAGTTGATGGCGCGGGGGGATGTGTCGGCGGCGGGGTGGATGGATAGCGCGGTGCGTCGGGAGATTCGGGAGTGGACGGGCGGGATGCCGATGGAGTTGTTCCGGCAAGGGGCGATTTTGCGGTTGATGCCTTACCGGCTGGAATTTCGGTAGGGGAAATCCCGTATCGGAAAAATCGGTATCACGGCACCGTTTGCTCAGCCAAGGGTAGCATCGGGCGTGTACACTGAAATTGGATTATGCGAAAGTTTCTACTGCTCATGGCGGCCGGGTCGCTCTCTGTCTTGATTGCGGCCGGCGAATTATCAGGACGGCGCGCGCCGGGATTTGCGCTGCCGGACCTCAACTTGAACTACCACGATATTCAGGATCAGCGGGGGAAAGTTGTAATCGTCGACATTATGATGACCTCGTGCCCGCACTGTTTGGAAGTGTCAAAGCACCTGGAAAAGCTGAAGGCGAAGTATGGCGGTCGCATCGCGATCCTTTCCATTGTCAATTCAGCGGCCGATAACGACAAGACGGTCGCCAAGTACCTGACTTCCAACAAGCTCTCGACACCGGTCCTTTTCGACTGCGGGCAGGTGACTGCAGTGTACATGAAGGTGACGCAGCAACGGCCTTCCGTTTCGTTCCCGCACGTATTCCTGATCGACCAACAGGGCATGATCCGCTACGACATTGGCTACAACGAGTCGACCAAAAGCGTCATGGATGGCGACGGATTTTCGAACGAAATCCAAAAGTTGCTGGTGCCCGCGCCCGCCAAGAAAGCCGCTAAGTAAGATTTCCGAATCATGCCTGCCGAAACACTCACTATCACCGACAACAGGACCGGTAAGTCCTACGAAGTTCCGATCCAAGACGAAACGATCCGCGCGGTAGACCTCCGCAAGATCAAAGTCGACGCTGAAGATTTTGGTCTGATGACCTATGATCCGGCCTACATGAACACCGCGGCCTGCAAGAGCACCATCACGTTTATCGATGGCGACAAAGGCATTCTGAACTACCGGGGCTACCCGATTGAACAGCTTGCCGAAGACGGCAGCTATCTGGAAACCGCGTATTTGTTATGGCAGGGGCAGTTGCCAACGGCGGAGCAGTTGACTTCTTTCACCGCGACGGTGAATGCCAACCTGGCGCTGCCGGAAAAATTCGCGCGCCTCTACGACGGCTTTGGACGCGAAGCGCATCCGATGTCGCTGTTGATGGCGGGCTTCGCCGCGATGGCTTCGGCGTATCCGGAGTGCAAGAAAGTTCTCGACAAAGAGAACCGCGCGAAGCAAATTTTTCGCGGTTTGGCGCAGGCGATGACGCTGGGCGCTTGGGGCTACCGGTACCGCAAAGGGTTGCCGATGGTGCCGCCGCGGCCGGACCTGTCCTTCGCGGCTAATTTTCTTTACATGCTGTTTGAAAAAGAAGCGGATCCGCGGCTGGTCCATGCCGTTGACATCCTTTTCATTCTTCATGCCGACCACGAGCAGAACTGCTCCACTTCGACAATGCGGCTGGTGGGAAGTTCGCAGGCGGATCCGTATTCGTCATTGGCGGCGGCCTCGGCGGCGCTATATGGTCCGCTGCATGGGGGCGCGAATGAAGCCGTGCTGCGAATGCTGCGGCAGATTGGCTCGGTTGAAAATATCCCGGCGTTTATTGAGAAAGTGAAAGCGGGCGAGGGACGGCTGATGGGCTTTGGCCATCGCGTCTACAAAAACTACGATCCACGGGCGCGCATTATTAGAGCCGCGGCGGAAAACGTGTTCGCGGTGACCGGGAAGAATCCGCTGCTGGATGTGGCCTCGGAGCTGGAACGGATTGCGCTGCACGACGACTATTTCGTCAAGCGGAAGTTGTATCCGAATGTCGATTTCTACTCGGGTCTGATTTATGAAGCGCTGGGCTTCCCGGCGGAGATGTTCACGGTGCTGTTCGCGATTCCAAGGGTGAGCGGGTGGCTTTCGCAATGGGAAGAATTGATGTGTGATGCGGATCAGAAGATAGGCCGTCCGCGGCAGATCTATTTGGGCGAAGGGAAGCGCGACTACGTCCCGCTGGCTGATCGCAAGTAGTTTATTAATGAGCTCGCTGGCGGCGGCTAGCGAGCTGCACACGGCTGCGCGCGCGGGCGATGTGGAGCGTGTGCGGGCGCTGTTGAAATCGGGCGTGGCGGTGAGCGCGCCGGACACGCTGGGCGGGACGGCGCTGCATGACGCGGCGTGGTCCGGGCATTTGGAAGTAGTCACGGTTTTGTTGGCGGCGGGGGCGGATGTGAATGCGCGGCATGTGGAGGGCGGGTCGACGCCGCTGCATTACGCGGTGATCACAAACCGGCGGGATGTGGCGGCTTTGTTGCTATCGAAGGGGGCGGAACTGCGAGCGCGGGACAGGGCTGGAGCGACGGTGCTGCATTTGGCGGCAAACCGGGGTTATGAGGAACTGTTCGTGGAATTGTTGGGGCGGTTTGAGGGGCCGGATGTGGCGGATGCATCGGGCTCGACGCCGTTGGAAGAGGCTTGCTGGCGGGGGCAGGCGGGGATTGTGAAAATCCTGCTGGCGAGGGGGGCGGACGCGAAACGCAAGCATCCGCGATCCGGATTGCAGCCTTTGCACGTGGCGGCGCAAAAGGGCGCGGCGGAAGTGGCGGCGCTATTGTTGGCGGCGGGGGCGGATGCGAACGCGCTCGACGGGGACGGCGTGATGCCATTGGAGACGGCAATGCGGATGCGGTTTGTGCCGGTGGCGGAAGTGCTATTGAAGGGCGGGGCGAAACTGGCGAATCCGCAAAAGATGTTGGAGGCGGCGGTGACGAACGGGCACGCGGACATGATTGCGTGGCTGCTGCGGCATGGGGCGCTGGTTGGGGAGACGATGCTGCATGACGCCGCATTGAAGGGACATTTGGAGAGTATGCAGGTTTTGCTGGAGAACGGGGCGAAGGTAACGGCGCTGAATTCGGACGGGGCGACGCCGTTGCATGACGCGGCGCTGGGCGGGCAGGCGGGGGCGGCGGGATTGTTGTTGGGGCGGAGAGCGTTAATTGACGCGCGGGACGCGGCGCATGGGGCGACGCCGTTGTTTCTGGCGGCGTCGTGGGGCAGGAAGCAGATGGTGGAGTTTTTGTTGGAGAAAGGGGCGGGCAAGTTGATTCGAAATAAGGACGGGAAGTCGCCGCGGGAGGCCGCGCTGGAGAACAGTCACGCCGAGGTGGCGGAGCTGCTGCGGTAAGCTTTTCTGAATGGCCTCCTACAAAAAGTTAGCGGACGATGAGTTGCTGCCGTTGATCCGGCGGGAACTGTTCAGCGCGATTATCGGCGACGTTCTGGACAAGATGGGGTACCTGCATTGCTTTCTGCCGCCGCGGATTCGGCCGTTGCGGGAGGATATGATTTTGGCGGGGCGGGCGATGCCGGTTTTGGAGGTTGATTTGGATGCGGGCGATGGGGAGAGAAAGCCGTTTGGATTGATGCTGGAGGCGTTGGACGACTTGAAGCCGCATGAGGTTTATGTGGCGGCGGGGGCTTCGGCAACGTATGCGTTGTGGGGGGAATTGATGGCGACGCGGGCGATGAAATTGGGCGCGGCGGGGGCGGTGATGGATGGGTGGGCGCGGGACACGACGGGGATACTGCGGCTGGGTTTTCCTACATTTGCGCACGGCAGTTATGCGCAGGACCAGGGACCCCGGGGCGAGGTGCGGGACTTCCGGATTCCGGTGCAGTTGGGTAGCGTCTCTATTCGGCCGGGGGATTTGATTTATGGGGACCGGGATGGTGTGTTGGTGGTGCCGCGGGAGGCGGAGGAGGAGGCGCTGACTCGTGCTTTTGAGAAACTGGAAGGGGAGAATCTGGTGCGCGTGGCCATTGAAAAGGGGATGTCCACGGTGGAGGCGTTTCGCACTTTCGGTGTGATGTGATGACGGCGGAAGAGTATTTTCAATTGGGAATGGAGCTGGCCAGGAGGGAGCAAATGGGCGATGCGTTTGTGGCGCTGGAAGAGTGCGTGACGCTGGATCCAGACCACGGATTGGCCTGCAAAGAGCTGGCGCGGCTGTCCCTGCTGGCGAATGAAATCCGGGCGTTTATCAACTGGCTGCACGAGGCGCAGCGGGTGGACGAGCGGGACGCGGAGCCGCATGTGATGATGGCGGAACATTTGGTTGGGAAGCGGCGGTGGGAAGAGGCGGATATGGAAGTGCGGATTGCGTTGCGGAAGGGGCCGGGGCCTGAACTGGCGGAGCGGCTGGCGGCGGCGCAGGCGCGGATACCGGAGCATTTCTAGCATGGCGCGGATATTGGTTTTCGGCGCGGGTTACACGGGGGGGCGGGTGGCTTCTTTGCTGCGTTCGGCAGGGCATACGGTGGTTACGACGAGGCGGACGGGCGGGGATCTCTCGGTCGTTTTGCCGGATACGGGGGTGCTGCGGATGTTGGGGGGGACGGATTGCCGAGTGCTTTGGAGCGCGCCATCGGTTGAGGGGATTTCGGTATTGGAGGGGATGGCGGAGCGGGTGGTTTATCTGTCGACGACGGGTGTTTATGGGGATGCGCGTATCGTTGATGCGTCGACCCCGGCGGCGCCCGCGACGGAGCGGACGCGGTTGCGGTTGGAGGCGGAATCGGTTGTCCTGGCGGGGCCATGGTCTTCCTGCGTATTGCGGCCGGCGGCGATTTATGGGCCGGGGCGCGGGGCGCATGAGTCCATTCGGGCGGGGCGCTGGCGGGTAACCGGAGATGGGTCAAACTATACTTCGCGAATTCATGTGGACGATTTGGCGGCGATGGCGGTGGCGGCGGTGTTGGGAGATTTGCGAGGGGCGTGGCCGGTGGCTGATGAGGAGCCGTGTACGAATTTTGAGATTACCCGGTATTGTTGTGAGTGGATGGGAATGGAGATGCCGGCGAGCGCGCCGTTGGACGCTGTGGATGAGACGCGGCGGGCGGACCGGCGCGTGGATGGCGGCGAAACGCTGCGAAAGCTCGGTGTTTCGTTGCGTTTTCCGAGTTATCGAATTGGCATACCTGCGATCCTAAGGGAGAACTATGGCCGAATTTGATGCGTTTCTGCTGTTGTCGTTTGGCGGTCCGGAGAAACATGCGGACGTGTTGCCGTTCCTGGAAAACGTCACTCGCGGGCGGAATGTGCCTAGGGAACGACTGCTGGAAGTGGCGGAACATTATTACCACTTCGATGGCATCAGCCCGATCAACGATCAGTGCCGGGCGCTTTTGACCGAGCTGCATTTGGAGCTGCCGATTTACTGGGGGAATCGGAATTGGCATCCGTTTTTGACGGCGACGATGCGGCAGATGATGGCGGATGGGCGGAAGAAAATTCTGGCGTTTCCGACTTCGGCGTTCAGCAGTTACAGCGGGTGCCGGCAGTATCGGGAGGACGTTGCGAAGGCCCAGGCGGAGATCGGGGATG
>SHUN01000146.1 GCA_009697495.1 Bryobacterales bacterium
GTACCAGTTCTGGGTGCCCGCCACGTTGGCGCCCCCGCCGATCGCCGCCACTTGATTATTGGCATCGGTGATCAGCTTCGCGAACGTCCCCGCGAACAGGACGCTGAAGCCATTGGAAAACCGCTTGTCCAACTTGATCTGCATCGAATGGTAAATGCTATTCGCGTTGGTCATGTTGACCACGTTGACGCCCGTGTATTGCGGGTACGGCAGCAGCAATTGACGCCGCGCCACGGTACGTTGGGCGAGGGCACCGGCCGTGATGGAACCGAAAAACGGATTCGTTACCAGTTGATTCAATCCTGTGCCAAGGGACAGATACTGCGGGTCCAGTTCGTTCATCTGCCGGTTTCGGAAGGCCAGATGAACGCCGCGGCTACCGGCGTAGGCGACGTCAACCAGGATCCGGCCGGGCAGTTCTCGCTGCACGTCAAAGTTCCACTGGTAGGTTTCCGGCATCCGCTGCCGTGAGTCCCATACGGCGGGCGCCTGGCCCAGAAACGTCGAACTGCCAAGCCCATTGCCGGTGGGCCTGAGTATCCCATCGGGAAACGGATTGGCGAGCGTGTTGAACGGCGTCAAACCGCCGTCCAGCGTGCCCACCAGCGGTGTGGATGCGGCGTATCCCGAGTTGGCGGCGAACGCCGTAGCCACGTTCGATGTTTCCGCCGGAGCGAAGAATAGGCCCGCGCCAAATCGCACAACCGTCCTGGGAAGCACGGACCAGGCAAAGCCCAGCCGAGGCGCGAAATTCAACCGGTCCCAATTCCAAACATGACGGGACGCCGGCGAGGCAAACTCCAGCGCTCCATTCAAATTCGGGAACTGGCTGTTGCGGACCGGCGACGGCGCGTTGGCGTTGAAGAAGTTGATCGAGTTGTACCGCTCGGTAAAAGGAGACTCCGTCTCGTAGCGAATTCCGATATTCATCGTCAGCTTGGCGGTGATCCGGAAATCGTCCTGCACATACGCCCCGGAATAGAGGTTTTGCAGAGACATCCCGGAGAGGAACGGCGCAGCGCCACCGGCCGGATTGCCGAGCAACAGCGAAGCCGCGCCGCTGCCCGCGTTATCGGTGAACACCAATGGATTCGGCCCTCGCGTGAATACGCGCGTGAAGTTGTAGGTTCCGCTCCCGCCGCCTATTAAGATAAAGTTGACGCGCTGGAGCCGCCCCTCGGCGCCGGCCTTGATCGTATGCTTCCCCGCCACCTTCGTCCAGGAACCAATCAGGCTTTGCGTGTCGTTACCGCTGACGAAAAAGCTCTGTCCGCCCAGCGAGCCGTATTGCTCCACGGTCGTCGCCGGAAACACGGGAATCTGAAACTGGCGAACCAGTGAATCCGGCATACCCAGCGTCCGCGCGTCGAACCCGTAACTGCGCGTCTGGCGCGTCTGATACCAGCGGGCGAAACCGTACTTGATATTGAAGATCGACGTGGGCGTCGTATTGACCACGTTGTCCAGTGCGAATGTTGTCTGCCGGAAGGGTGTTGTGCCCACCGCGCCCGGGTCGGGCGTGGCTACGTTTCCATAGCTATCCGGTTGGGTAAGGCTGGTCTTGTTCGTCGCAAAGCGGCCGAAGGTTCGGAAGGCGCTGGAGAAATTGTGGTCGATGCGGCCGCTGATCTGATCGCCATCGATCCGGCGGCTGGCGTTATTGACGTAGTTATTAAACTGCGTGAAAGGATCGCCGGCGGCGTTGGGCTGGGGGTAAAAGTCCATCAATTTCCGCGCAATTGGATCGATCCGGCTGGCAGGCAGGATGTTCCCCGCAAATGGCGCGCGAATGGACTGCGCGGGATTGGCCGGATTCGGCCCTGTCGTCTGTGGATCGTAGATGATGACGGGCGCTCCCGTCTGCGTTCGCGTTTCTGTAAAGTTACCCTGCCGCTGGAGCGCCGTCGGCAAGGCGGTGCGGAAGACGTCGCCGCGCCGCCAGCGGGTGCCCTGATAGTCGGTGAAGAAGAACGTCCGGTTACGCCCGCTGTAGAGCTTCCCAAGGCTCAGCGGCGCGCCCACAGCGCCGCCGTATTGGTTCATGCGGAACGGCGGCGTCTCGCGGCCGGAAGTCTTGTTGAAAAACTCATTGGCGTCGAAGACGTTGTTCCGCATGTATTCGTAAACAGACCCGTGCCATTCATTCGTTCCGGAGCGCGTGGATACGTTTACCACGCCGCCGCTGAATCGCCCCCACTCGGCCGACAGATTGTTGCTCTGTACTTTGAACTCCTGCGTCGCCTCAATGGAGGGAATTGTGGTGATGGTGTTGAACTGGCCGGTGGTGCTCGGCACGCCGTCGATATGCACTTCGTTGCTCATCTGGCGCCCGCCGTTGATGGAGAAATTCGTGTCGAAGTTCGTGTTCACCGGGATGTCGCCGAACTGGCCCGCGCTGGATGGGGATGTCAGAATCCCCGGCGTCAGCGTCACCAATCGGAATGCGCTGCGGCCGTTGAGCGGAATATTCTGGATCTTCCGATTGTCGACAATCTGGCCGAGCGCGGAAGATTCCTGATCCAGCATGGGCGCGGCGGCGGTGACTTGTACTTCCTGGGTCAACGCGCCAACGACGAGTTCGATGTCGATGCGAGCGGCCTGGTCAACCGCGAGCGCAATGCCCGTTCGCGCCTCCGGGCGGAAGCCTTCCTTCGCCGCTGTCAGGCGGTAATTCCCGGGCGGCAGGGAAGGGAACGCATAGGCCCCGGCGGCGGTGCTTTTTCCCTTACGGGAGATACCGGTTTCGACATTCTGGACGGAAAGCTCCGCCCCGGCCACCGCGGCACCCGAGGGGTCTGTCACGCGGCCTACAATCTGGCCCGAGGTTCCCTGGGCCCAAAGGGCGGACAGGCCGAATAGACCGGCTACTACTGCATCGGCGATCCTGTATCGAGTCGCGCGTCCAACGGTATCAAAATACATAAACCGATGATAAACTTCTCTCCCATGAGACCTCTCTTACTACTGGCGGCACTGTCCTTCTCCGCAAACGCTCAAAGCTGGACCAAACTCTTCGACGGAAAGTCCCTAAACGGATGGGAACCGCGGGCGACCTTCGACGCGGCAAGTACAGGTGACTGGAAGGTGGAAAACGGCGCGATCGTCTGCGGCGGAGCGACGCCTGGCTGGCTCGCCACCAAAGCGGCGTTCAAAGACTTCCAGCTCCAACTTGAATTTCGCGGCCCCGCCACCGTCAACAGCGGCGTCTTCCTTCGTTCCAAGAAGGAAGGCGCGCCCCACGTCACCGGCTACGAACTCCAAATCTGGGATATGCAACCGGCTGGCTATCTCACCGGCAGCCTCGTCGGCTCCGTCAAAGCCCAGCCAACAAAGATCAAAGCGGACCAATGGAACAACTTCGATATCACCGCCAAAGGCGACCATTTTCTGGTAAAACTGAACGGCCAAACCATCCTTGACGCTAAGGACGCTAAACACGCCGAAGGCGTCATCGGCTTCCAGTGCCAGGCCCAGCAGCACATCGAATTTCGTAACATCCGCGTCAAGGCGGAGAAATAGAGGACACGCCGGGCGGCGCTACCAGAAGCGGTAAGATGTCGCCAATGACGACGGCACGATACGTCCCTGGCAGGACAACGGCATGTGGCTGGGCTACCTCGAAGAGTTTCCGGATTACATGACCCAGGGTGAATCGGTTGCCGAACTTGAGGAGAACCTTCGCGATCTCTACCGGGATCTCACAAGCGGTGAAATTCCTGGCATTCGAAAGATTGCCGAGTTGTCCGTCAGATGAAGCGGACAAACCTGATCCGGAATGGCGAAAAACACGATTGGTATCGAAATCCGAAAACCGGGGTTTCGCAGCCCATACCTCGTCATCGGGAGATCAAGGAATTCCTGGCGCTCCATGTTGTGAGAAAACTCAAGTCCTAAAAGACTTGCAGCACGGCCAGCAACGCGAAAAAATCGAAAACGTTATGAAGAAACGAGTGACTACGACTCTAGCCGATAATCCATTGACGCCCTCGCGGAAGCGACGCCTGGCTGCCATAGCCGCTCGCCCCGATTCCGAAATTGACCTTTCGGATATCCCGGAGCTGACGGAAAGTTTCTGGAAGAACGCCATAAAAAACCCTTACTACCGGCCCGTGAAGCAACAGCTAACGGTGCGGTTGCCCAATGAGATCCGCAAAAGGGCCTGAACCGCCGCCCCAACTTCATTGATAGAATAGTAGTTTGAGCAGAAACTCCACACGCATCCGTTCCACGACGGTTCTTGCCGTCCGCCGAAACGGCAAAATAGTAATGGCGGCAGACGGCCAGGTCACCCTCGGCAGCGAAGTCCTGAAGGCGTCCGCCAAGAAACTCCGCCGGCTCTATAACGGCAAGATCCTCTCCGGTTTCGCCGGTTCCACGGCCGATGCCTTTGCCCTCTTCGCCCGCTTCGAAACCAAGCTGGAACAGCACAATGGCAAGCTCGACCGCGCCGTGGTCGAACTCGCCAAAGACTGGCGTACCGACCGCGTTCTCCGCCATTTGGAGGCCCTCCTCCTTGTCGCCGACACCGAAAAAACCTACATTCTTTCCGGCAATGGCGACGTCATCGAGCCCGACGAAGCCCTCGCCTCCATCGGCTCCGGCGGCCCCTTCGCCAAAGCCGCCGCCCTCGCCCTTTACGAAAACACTGAACTCTCGGCGCGCGAAATCGCCGAAAAAGCCATGAACATCGCCGGCAGCATCTGCATCTACACCAATCTGAACGTGATCTACGAGGAACTGGGCTAAATGGTTATTTACCTGCCCTCCCAGCACGGTTCGGGTGCCGATGAATCTCCCCTGCTCGACGAACTTACCCCGCGCGAAATCGTTGTCGAGCTCGACAAATACGTGATCGGCCAGCACGACGCCAAGAAGGCCGTCGCCGTCGCGCTCCGCAATCGCATGCGCCGCCAGCGCCTCGACCCCGACATGGCCGAAGACGTCATGCCGAAAAATATTTTGATGATCGGCTCCACCGGCGTCGGCAAGACTGAAATCGCCCGCCGTCTGGCGAAACTCGCGAATTCCCCGTTCCTGAAAGTCGAAGCCAGCAAGTTCACCGAAGTCGGCTACGTCGGCCGGGACGTCGAATCGATGATCCGCGATCTCGTTGATATCGCCATCGACATGATCCGCGACGAAAAGCTTGAGGAAGTTGAAGAACGCGCCGAACGCAACGCCGAAGAGCGCCTTATCGACCTTCTTCAACCGGCCGACGCCGCTGCCCGCGAGACGCTCCGCGATAAACTCCTGGCCGGAAAGCTCGACGAACAAAGCGTCGAAATCGATGTCAAAGACCGCATGCCGGCCTTTGAGTTTATCTCCAATCCCAGTCCGGGTCCCGGTTCCGGTCCCGGTTCCGGCCCCGATGACATGGACATGTCCAACTTCAAGGACATCCTCCCGGCGCTCTTCGGCGCCCGCACCCGCAAGCGCAAGATGCCCGTCCACGAAGCGCTGGATTATCTGATTCAGGAGGAGGAGCAGAAGCTGGTCGACATGGATCAGGTCACCCGCACCGCTATTGAACGCGTTGAAAAAAGCGGCATCATTTTCCTCGACGAAATCGACAAGATCGCCGGCTGTGAAGGCGGCCAAGGCCCCGACGTCAGCCGCGAAGGCGTTCAGCGAGACATCCTCCCCATCGTCGAGGGGACGACGGTCAATACCCGCCACGGCTTCGTCCGCACGGACCACATTCTCTTCATCGCCGCCGGCGCTTTCCACGTCTCTAAACCGGCCGATCTGATCCCCGAACTCCAGGGCCGCTTCCCCATCCGCGTCGAGCTAAAATCGCTGACGGAGGAGGACTTCATCCGCATTCTCCGTGAACCGAAAAACGCCCTCATCAAACAGCATCAGGCGCTGCTTGAAACCGAGGGCATCAAGCTGACATTCACTGAGGATTCTATACGGGAAATCGCCCGTTACGCCGCCCAGGTCAATGAACTTATGGAGAATATTGGCGCCCGCCGCCTCCATACGATCCTCGAAAAGGTGCTGGAAGAGATCAGCTTCGAGGGCCCTGACCTCAAGAAAAAGACCGTAAAAATTGACGCCAAATACGTGCAGCAACAACTGAACGACATCGTCAAGGATCAGGACCTGAGCAAGTACATTCTGTGAGGCGGTATTTTCCGGTTGCGGGCGTGGCGCTGTTCGCCGTATCGTGCGGTTACGTCGGTGATCCTTTACCCCCGGCGCTTAACATCCCGCAACCTGTTCAGGACCTCCGGGCACAGCAGGTTGAATCGAAGATCGACGCCTCTTTCACAATCCCTCTCAAGACCACCGAGAACCTCGCCATCACCGATATCGCCGCCGTCGAAATCCGCGTCGGCCGCGCGCCGGAAGGAGGCTGGAATTCTGACGCCTGGGCCGCCGCCGCCAAGGCCATCGCCGTCCACGCCAACAAGCCCGGCCCAGCCGAAACATCCTTCGATGCGCGCGAATTCGCCGGGGAGGTGGTCGTATTGGCTGTTCGCACGGCTAACAGGAAGGGCCGATCCTCCGCCTGGTCCAATCGAGTCACCCTCCGCGTCGAAACCCCCGTCATCACCCCCGGCGATTTTGCTGCCGACTCGGCTCCCAACGGCTCCGTTCTCTCCTGGAATGGCTACGACGGGCCGGTCATTGTCTACCGCGACGGCACCGCCATCGGCGAAGGCGCCAACGGCCGATTCGCCGACCCCCGCGCCCTCCTCGGAAAAGTTTACACCTACGAAATCCAGGCTCGCGGCGATAAGGCCCACGGCCGCCGAATCGGCCCTAAGACCCTTACCGTTGAGGACCGCTTTCCTCCCGCCGCGCCTTCCGGCCTCAGCGTTGTCGCCGGCGCGGGAACAGTCGAATTATCCTGGAATCCCAACCCCGAACCTGACATCCTCGGCTACGCGGTCCTCCGCGCCATCGGGGACGGCAAATTCGCCGCGGTGGCAAGTCAGCTCGACGCCCCGGCATTTACCGATCGTGACGTGCAACGCGGCTCCCGCTACCGCTACATGGTGACGGCACTCGACCTGCGCAAAAACCAAAGCGTAACATCGCAAGAAGTGGAGATTACGGTACCTTGACCCATTACGTTCGATTCAC
>SHUN01000147.1 GCA_009697495.1 Bryobacterales bacterium
CGCAGGGATGCGACCCGAGCGCCGCTTCGAGGGCTGGAATAGCAAGGGACGGCTTCCAAGCCGAGGCCGCCCCAACTCTCAATTCAGACCCGTCGCAGATTAGCTTATTGAAAGCCAAAAATGGTCTTGACAATGGGGTCCACTTTAATCGGCGTCCGGCGGGTTCTTGCCAATTTCGGGGATTCCAGCCGAAAACACTCTGTTGAAGGCGCAATCCAATTTGTCGATTCCACGACACCAGTCATACGCGCCTGCATTCTTTTTGGTGGGCCGCAGGCCCATGGACCCTCACTGACGGTCGAGTTCCCCAATTCCGGTAAGCACCCGCCGCCGGTCGCCTCCCCGTTCGCGATAGCAGGCACCAATCCCGCCTCCAACACCATCGGAGTCACCCCTAAAATGCCGACGTTCCGCGATGACATTCTACCTCTTCGATCCCAGCTACGATCCGCATGGAATAGAGTAAGCAAAACAGGAGCCACGGCAACTCTTCAATCTGATTGACCAGCCAGTCAGCGAATTGTATCCTTGGGTCAATGGCTGTCCTAGGCAAAACCAAAAAAGACGTCCTCCTCGAATTCCGCACCACCGAAATCCTCGATGCCGCCCGCACCGTTTTCGCTTCCAGAGGCTTTGAAGGCGCAACCATCGACGCCATCGCCCTCACCGCCGGTGTCGCCAAAGGCACCGTCTACCTCTATTTCGATTCGAAACGCGATCTCTTCCTCGCCGCCCTCCGCGAAGGCGTGCTCGCGCTCCACGCCGAAGTCGCCGAAGAGATGTACGCCGCCGCGACCTGCGAGGCCAAGCTCCACGCCTTCATCGCCGGCCGCTTCCAGTATTTCTCTCGCAATCGCGAGTTCTTCCGCATCTATTACAGGGAATTCACCCATCTGCTAACAGGCACCGCCAACGTACAACCCGAATTCCAGGACCTCTACGAACAGCAAGCCGCCCTCCTTGAAGCCGTCCTTGCCGATGGCGTCCGCAGTGGCCAACTTCGCCCCTTCGACGTTCCCAAAACAGCCCGCCTGATCTACGACCTCATCCGCGCCGCGCTCGCGCAATACATTCTTCATGGCGAACGGGAAGCGCCCGATGCCCCCGTTCGGACCGTATTTGACTTTGTCTGGAAAGGCATCGGTACCAAATGAATATCGCTAAATACATCCTCGCCGCCGCCTTGCTGGCGTTAGCCGCTGGTTGCGCCAAAACCGAATCCACCGCTATCGCCGCCGGCAATCCGGCCGCGCCCGCCATCTCCGTAAAACTCGCCACCGCCGCGCTCCGCACGATGCCCGTGGAAATCAAAACCATCGGCAAGGTGGAAGCCATTGCCTCGGTCCAAGTCAGAGCCGTGATCGGCGGCACAATCATTAAGGCGTACTTCAACGAAGGCGACACCGTCAAAAAGGGCGACTTACTCTTTGAAATTGACTCGCGCACCTATCAGGAAGCCGTCAAACAGTGGGAGGCCAACCTCGCTCGCGACCAGGCCCTGCAGGCCCAATCGGAGGCCCAACTCGCCAGCGCCCAAGCCCAGGAAGCCTTCTACGGAATGCAGGCCGGCCGCTACGAAAAGCTCGCCGCCGAAGGCATCGTCTCCCGCGAACAGGCTGACCAGGCCGCCGTCGAAGCCCGCGCCCGCCGCACCAACGTCCGCGCGGTTTCCGCCGCCATCGACAGCATCAAGGCCACCATCCGCGCCGACGCCGCCGCGCTCGATAACGCCAAACTCGCCCTCAGCTACTGCAGTATCAAAGCCCTCATCGGCGGCCGCACCGGCGACATGCGAATCAAGCCCGGCAATCTCGTGAAAGCCAACGATTCCGACCTCGTCACCATCCATCAGGTCCAACCCGCCTACGTCACTTTCACCGTCCCCGAAGCCCGTCTTATTACGCTCCGTCAGCGCATCGCCAAAGGCGGCCTGCCCGTCTCGGCGGCCATCCCCGGCGACTCGCTCCCCGACTCCCGCGGAACCATCACCTTCCTCGACAATGCCGTCGACGCCGCCACCGGGACCATCCGCCTGAAGGCAACCTTTCCCAACGCCGAAACCCGCCTCTGGCCCGGCCAGTTCGTCCACGTCCGCGTTCTCCTGGAGGAGCAGGCCAACGCCGTCGTCATCCCCGCCGCCGCGCTCCAAAACAGCCAGGCCGGCAACTATGTCTATGTGCTCACCGCGGCCGAAACCGTCGAAATGCGCCCCGTCACTGTCGGCACCAGGCTCGAACGCGACATCGCCATTGACAAGGGATTGCGCGGAGGTGAGCGCGTCGTCGTCGAAGGCCAACTCCGCCTCGCGCCCGGCATGAAAGTCAAGGCCGCCTCATGAGCACTCCGACCGGCAGCCAGGGCGGATTCACCGCTCTCTTCATCCAACGCTCCGTGGCCACATCGCTCATCATGCTGGCCATCACCATCTTCGGCGCGGTGGCTTACAATTACCTGCCCGTCAGCGATCTGCCCAACGTCGATCTGCCCACGCTCGTTATCAGCGCCAGCCTCCCCGGCGCCAACCCGCAGACCATGGCATCGGCGATCGCCACGCCGCTCGAACGCCAGTTCTCCACCATCGAGGGGCTCGACTCGATGAACTCCACCAGCACGCTCGGCACGACGGCCGTCACGCTCCAGTTCGCCCTCAGCCGCAGCCTCGACGCCGCGGCCCAGGACGTCCAAGCCGCCATTACCCAGGCCTCGCCCCTGCTCCCCCCAGGCATGACCAATCCGCCCACCTTCCGCAAGGTGAATCCAGCCGATCAGCCCGTGCTTTATATGACCATCACGTCGCAATCCATGCCGCTCTATAAGCTGCATGAGTACGCCGACACCATGATGGCCCAGCGCATGTCCATGGTCCCCGGCGTCGCCCAGGTCCAGATCATGGGCGCCCAAAAATACGCCGTCCGCATTCAAGTCAACCCCGATGCCCTCGCCTCCCGCGGCATCGGCATCGACGAAGTGGAAACCGCCATCCGCCGCCACAACGTCAACATTCCCACCGGCACCCTCTACGGCAAGGATCAGATGGTGACTATCCATGCCACCGGCCAGTTAGTCGACGCCGACGCCTATAAGCCCATGATCGTCGCCTACACCGGCGGTTCGCCCGTTCGCCTCGATGAAATCGCCACCGTCATCGATAGCGTCGAGGACGACAAAGCAGCCTCCTGGTATAACAACGCCGAGGGATCCCAACGCGCCCTGATTATGATGGTGTTGCGTCAGCCCGGCACGAACGCCATCCAGGTCGCCGATGGCGTCAAAGCCCTGTTCCCCGCCTTCAGAGCGTTATTGCCGCCCACGGTGAAGCTCAACATCATGACGGATCGCTCCGCCACCATCCGCGAGTCATTCGAGGACGTCAAGTTCACCATGTTACTCACCCTCGGCCTGGTTATCATGGTGATCTTTCTCTTCCTGCGCAACGTCTCGGCTACCGTCATTCCCAGCCTCGCGCTGCCCATCGCCGTTCTCGGCACTTTCTCGGTCATGTACCTTTGCGACTACAGCCTGGACAATCTGTCGATGATGGCGCTGATTCTCGCCCTTGGCTTCGTCGTCGACGATGCCATCGTCGTTCTCGAAAACATCGTTCGCCACATGGAGAACGGCGTCCCGCCTATGCGGGCGGCGTTTGAAGGTGCCCGCGAGGTCAGCTTCACCATCGTCTCCATGACCATCTCGCTCGCCGCCGTCTTCATCCCGCTGCTCTTCATGGGCGGCATTCTGGGCCGGCTTTTCCGCGAATTTTCCGTCACCATCGTCGTCGCCATTCTCATTTCCGGCTTCGTCTCGGTTACCTTGACGCCCATGCTCGCGGCTCGATTCCTGAAGACGAATCACGGATCCCACGGACGCCTGTATAACTTCACTGAACGCATTTTCGACGGCATGCTAAGTCTCTATGACCGCAGCCTGACCTATACGCTCCGCCATCGTTTTTCCATGCTCATGTTGTCGTTCCTTATTCTCGGCGGCACCGTTTGGCTCTTCCAGCTTGTCCCCAAAGGATTCCTTCCGAATGAAGACATGGGAAGTATCTTCACCATCGTCGAAGCGCCCCAGGGTACTTCCCACACCGCGATGATGGAGAACGTTCAGAAATTGGCCGATATCGCGCGCAACGACCCCGCCGTGGCGGGATTCTTCAGCGGCGTCGGTTCCACGTCGGGAGGATCCACCTCCAATGGCGCCAATTTCGGGCGGCTGTTCTTCCATCTCAAGCCGCTCAAGGAGCGGAAGGAGAGTGTTGAGAAAGTGATCGAGCGGCTGCGTCCGCAACTCAACAGCCTTCCCGATCTGCGGGCGTTTTTGCAGATTCCGCCCTCCATTCGAATCGGCGGCACGCTGACAAAAAGCCTCTACCAGTACACGCTATTGAGCGCGGACACAAACGCTCTTTACAAGTTTGCGCCGGACATGGAGCGCGAAATGGCGAAGATTCCCGGTCTTATCGACGTCACCACCGACTTGCAAATTAAGAATCCGGAGTTACACGTAGTCATTGACCGGGACAAAGCCGCGACGCTCCGCGTCACGCCGGACCAGATTGAGAACGCCCTCTTCTCCGCCTATGGACCCCGCTGGATCTCGACAATCTACGCGCCCGACAACCAGTACCGCGTGTTGCTCGAAGTCGAGCGCGGATTCCAGTCCGATCCGGCGAAGGTCTCCAACCTGTATGTGCGCTCAACCGATGGAAAGCTGGTTCCCATTGACGCCGTCGCGAAAATGGAGCCGCGCGCCGGCCCGCAGGCCATCAATCATTACGGCCAACTGACAGCCGTTACGCTCGCCTTCAACCTCGCCCCCGGTGTCTCCCTGGGCGATGCCGTGAAGGAGATCGAGGACCTGGCCGAACGGACATTGCCAGTCAGCGTCAGCCGCGCCTTCCAGGGCACTGCGCAGGCCTTCCAGCAGTCATCCAAGAACCTGATGCTGTTGCTTTTCGTCGCCATCTTTGTCGTCTATCTCGTGTTAGGGATTCTCTATGAGAGTTTCATCCATCCGTTGACGATTTTGTCCGGCCTGCCATCGGCTGGTTTCGGGGCGTTACTTACTCTGTATTTATTCAAACTCGATCTGAATATTTACTCCTTTGTCGGCTTGATTCTCCTCATCGGCATCGTGAAGAAAAATGCGATCATGCAAATCGATTTTGCGCTGGAAGCCGAGCGCACGGAGGGCCGAACCCCCTACGACGCCATCTACCAGGGCTGTCTCATCCGCTTCCGGCCCATTATGATGACGACCATGTGCGCGCTGCTCGGCGCGCTGCCAATCGCGCTGGGACAAGGCGCAGGCGGCGAGGCCCGGCGGCCGTTGGGCTTATGCGTCGTCGGCGGCCTGCTGTTCTCCCAATTTATTACTCTGTATCTAACGCCAGTCGTCTACCTGTATCTGTCGAAAGTCCAATCCCGGATTACAAGGACACACCAAGTGCGCCCTGGCGCAGGACAACCCGCGCTGGCTCCTACGGGGGACTAAGTACGCCGACGCTCGTCATCGCCCAGCTCAAATTCTTCATTTGATGCACAATCTTACCCGCGGCATCGAACTCCACGATCCGTCCGCCCATGTAGTCACTGACTAACAGGCCGCCTCCCGGCAATGGCGCGAATCCGGATGTCCAGGCCATTCGGGCGGCGTCGTTGGCCCCGCCGAAGACCATTAGAACCCTTCCATCCGCCCCAACGCGGCGGACCTCCCCCGGCCCCGCCAATCCAATCAGCATCGACCCATCGGCCATTGGCAGCGCGTGCGCCGGCATCCGTCCCGCGAAGTCCCATTTCTTTACCACCGCTCCGGACGCATCCAGTTCCAAAAGCAGCCCGGCTTTTTGCACCGCCACCACCGTCGTGCCTGCCGCGGTTCGCCGCGCCCGCCGCATCGCCATCCCCTTATACTCCGGTTTCTCGACGCTCCAAACCACCCGCCCGTCCGGCGCCACTTCAAACACCCGCGTCGCGACATCGTCCACTAACAACGTATTCCCATTGCCTAATCTCTGCGCGCTCACCAAGCTGGCCCCCGAACTCTTGTATTGCCAAACCACTTTCTGTGACCGGTCCATCTCCGTCACCACGCCCTTGGGATCCTCGATATACAATACGTGCCCGTTCTCCAGCACCGAAACTTCAGTCCCCCGATGGTTAGGCCGCCGCCACAACACGCGCCCGCTCGGCCATGCCAGCCCGAGTATCTCCGCTCCCGGCCCGTGATCGGTCACCACAATAGAACGTGTCTCCAGCATCGCCGGCTTCAGCTTCCGGTTCAAAAAGTCCAATGTTCGAGCCATCGCCCGCTCCTCATCGGCCCCCTTAAATCCATGGCCTCCTTCGGCGATCGTCTCCAACTCCGCGGCCACGCCCGCACTTTTCAAACGCTCCACCAGAAACAGCGACTGCTCATAGGGCACATTCAAATCCTTCGTCCCATGAATCGCCAGCACGGGCGCCGAATCCGGATTGATCCACGACAGCGGGCTCGCCCGGAGGTGCGCGTCCAGTGCATGTTGCCGGTCCCCGCCCAATAGTTGCGGCAGCGCCTCGGCCGCATTCCGGCTCCCCTCATAGGCCCGCCGCATGTCAGAGCGGCCATAAAAACTCACCGCGCAATCCACCGCGCTCGACTGCTCCTTGTTCGGCCCATTGCCTTCCAGCGCCGCCACGTTTCGCGACACCGCCAGGAACTGCGCCCAGGTCGCCCCCGCCGACACGCCGATCGCCCCCATCCTCGCCCCGTCAACACTGTATTTGTCCGCGTTCGCGCGCAGGAACCGCACTGCGGATTTGACGTCATGCAACGGCAGCGGAAACTGGAACATCGGAGCGAGGCGATAACTTACCGTTGCCGCCACATACCCGTTCTGGGCCAGCCGGATCGCCATCGGCAGATAGCTCTCCCGATTCCCGCCGCTGAACCCGCCGCCGTGAATCATCACGATGCCCGGATACCGCCCCGGAGCTTTCGGCCGCACGATGTCCAT
>SHUN01000148.1 GCA_009697495.1 Bryobacterales bacterium
CCTCTACCAAATTCTACAAATTTTGAGCGTCACGCTTTTCGAGAAAACCCCCATTTTACAGGCCTTGCAAGTGTCCGACTCCCGAAACGATTTACTCGACTCCCGTAAACAGTTGAATCTATGGGACTTCTAACCGGACAGCAGTGATCAGAAATAAACCCTGTAAGTGGACTCTTATCCAGCCGGATTGCCCATCGCATTACGGATTGGCATATGCGATTGCCTGCCGGATAACTCAAAATTGCAATTCCGGCCTAACGTATTGCAGGGAGTCAAATGACGAGACAATACGGAATCGCATCCATCGTTGGTATTTGCGCGCCGTTGGCGGCACAGGTAACGACGGGCACTATTCTGGGCACAGTTCCGGACAACACGGGCGCGGTGCTGAATGGGGCGAAGATTTTTCCATCACCGGCACATCCAAAGGTATCTCGCTCTCCCGCGGCAGGTCGACGGCCAGGTGATGTAGTAGTGTGGTGAATCGTTCCCCTTTGTTTCCCCTCGCCCGTTGACGCTCACCGGCCACTTTGCCCATCCTGTGCTGGTGGCGTGCGGCTCTGACCCGTGTTCTCCCTGGTTGGCCCCCCTCGCCGCCGTTCCTGCCAGTATTGCGGCCATTGCCTTCTCCGGCCGGACTGCCTGTACTGCAAACAGTCCCCCAAAGAGATTTCCCGTTGGGGGAGGTCTCCCGGTTCTCGAACAGGCAGGTTTCTCTACGTGCGTGGATCGCGCGGCGGACTCGTTTGGTGTCCGTGTTCGTTTCGCCTTCCCTTTATGTCCACAAGGCCGGCATCCCGGATTTGTTTTTCGAAGCTCGATACCCCGCCCAGCGATACCTCTGTTTAGGCTTCGACTGCCGCCTCACGACGACACCCGCAAAACTCGAGGCCTAGATGGCTTGCTATTCCTTTCTTGTAGGACGCTTTCATTCCCTACTACAGGCCGGTTTATCCCGGCGCATGGGCCGCCCACTCGACGAGTTGAAAAACCAGTGGGGATGGGCCGGATTCACGACGCAGGACCGCCAGCGATTGGCTGGGTCACCATATGATCGAAGCCCGCATTGGCGATACCGTGAGCCGGACACTCCGTGTGCAAGACAGCCGCGTGACCGGCGCTGTCAAGCCCGCTGCGCGGCTATGCTCAATTCCCCGGAAACGGCCTTGCCTGCGGGGCTTCCAGCACCGTCGGATTCTCCCGCCGCAGCCGCTGCGATGTCTCCTTCGCATCGCGCGCCCGGTCTTCGTCGCCCATGCGGAAATACATTTGCGACAACATCACCCACGGCTGCGCGTTCTTGGGATCCAACTGTGCCGCCTCCTCCAATTCCTTCACCGCCGCCGGCAATTGATCCAGATTACTGAGCGCCCGCGCCAGCGCCACCCGCGCCGGCGAATACTCCGGCCGGATCGCAATCGCCTGCCGCAATGGTCCCAGCGCCGCCTCCCATTTCATCTGCTTCACCAGCAAATCGCCATAGAAAAAGAACGGCTCCTCATACTTGGCATCCAACGCCATCGCCTTGCGTAGATACCGCATCGCCGGTTCCGTGTTCCCGCGCTTCTGCAAATAATACCCATGCTCAAACTGCGCCCGCGCCGATTGCGGAAACTTCGCCGCCGCTTCCGCCGCCAATTCCGCCGCCGGCGTCTGGCTCCCCGCGTCCTGATACGCCTTGATCGCCAGGAAGTATAGGTTCTGTTCCAATGGCGCCACTCGCAATGCCGCCCGCGCCATCGCCGCCGCCTCATGGAAATATCGCCCCCGCCCATATTCCACGCTCAGCACCTGCATCAATTTCACGTTCTTGGGCTGATAGACAAGCGCCGCCTTCCACGCGCGAATCGCCTCCTCCCGCCGCTCCAACTGCTGGAAATTCGATCCCCGCATCAAATGGACCTGATAGCCAGGCTCGATCGCCGCCGCGCGTTCCAACAACGGCGCAGCCTCAATCTGCCGTTTCCCCCGGTGCAGCATTACCCCCAAATTGAACAGCGACGCAAAATGTTTCGGTTCCTTTTCAATCGCCTGCCGCCACAGTCCGGCCGCCGCTTCCGTGTCGCCCCGTTGCGCCGCCGCCAGCGCCTGCTCCGACAATGCCTCCGCCGGCGATTGCAACAACATCACCGCCACCACCAGGACTCCCGTCATGGCCGTCCGCCGCCTTCCTTCAACTGCAATGTCGCGCCCGCCGCGCCTCCCGCAAACGTCTCCCATTCGCCCGACGGCCACCGCACCCGCACCCGGTCGGCCTGCGTCGCCGTTCCCAATCCAAAGTGCAATCGCCGTTCGCTCTGCGACAGAAAACTCGATTGGCTCAGCACCGGCAGCGTCTGCTTAGCTCCGCCGGCCTCTATCGTTACCACCGCTCCGATCGCCGAACGGTTCGACCGCACTCCTTCCAAAACCACCTTGATCCAACGCGATTTTCCGGCCAGCGTATTCCGCAGCAAAGACGGCGGCTCCCCCATGTTCATCACCGCCACATCGATGTCCCCATCGTTGTCGAAATCGCCGAATGCCGCCCCTCGGCTGGAATGCCGCGCGGCAATACCCGGCCCCGCCATCGCGCTGACGTCCTCAAACCGCCCATCGCCCAAATTCCGGTAGACCGCTCGCGGCTGCCGGTACGATTCCGCACCGCTCAACTCCGGATACACATGCCCATTCACTTGAAAAATATCCTGCCATCCGTCGTTGTCCAAATCCACCAGCGCCACGCCCCAGCCAACGAACTGCGGATTGATCGCCATCCCGGCCACCAGAACCGAATCCTCAAAAATCCCGCCGCCGGTATTGCGATACAAATTCGGATGATCCCCAGCGAAATTAGTCTTCACCAGGTCCAGCAGCCCGTCCCGGTTGTAGTCGCCCACACCAATTCCCATACCGCCCTGCTCAAATCCGTGCTCGTTAAACGCCACGCCCGTCTCCGTCCCAATCTCCCGGAACGTCCCGTTCCTCTCATTGCGGAAAAGAACGCTCGGCGTCGAATCGCTGGCAAAATAAATATCGGTCCAGCCGTCTCCGTTCAGGTCCGCGGCCACCGGAGTAAACGCATAAAAATCACGCGCCGAGGAAATTCCCGAAGCCTTCGTCACGTCTTCAAATGTGCCGTCACTGCGTTGATGAAACAGCGTCGCGCTTCCAAACGGTAGTCCGCGCGGACCGCAAAACACCGGCATCCCTTTCCATTCGCAGTTCGATGCTTTGCCCGGCGGCGGCGTCTTGGCCGGATCGAACTGCTGGTAGCTCGTCACGAATAGATCCAGCCGCCCGTCCCGGTCATAGTCCAGAAACGTGCAACCCGAACTCCACTCCTTCTCCGGCCCGGCCACACCAGCCTTCGCGCCCACTTCCGTAAATCCGCCTTTCCCGTTGTTCATATACAACTGGTTCGGCCCCCAATAGGTGACGAATAGATCATCGTAGCCATCGTTGTCCACATCTCCCGTACACACCCCATTCCCCCAGCCGCTCTTGCCAACTCCGGCGCTTTCCGTCACGTCCGTAAATGTCCCTTTTCCCGTGTTCCGGTAGAGCCTGCTTGTTGGCGGCTTGGCGCCGCCGAATCCTTCCAGCTTGGACCCATTCACCACAAATAAATCCAGCCATCCGTCCCGGTCATAGTCAATCGCCGCCAGCCCCGTCCCATTGGCTTCAATGATGTATTTCTTCGTCGCCGGATTCCCCACCGTTACCGGCGCGGTAAGCCCCGCCTTCGCCGCGACGTCTTCAAAAGTTGCCAGGAAGGGGCGCCCGGAAGGCGCCTGCCGCGCCGCCGCCGTCGCATTCCTCGTCGCCACTCCTTGGGCCTGCGCCATCGCCGCCGCCAAAAAATAAATCCAAAGTCGTGGCACGGTCGCCATTATTGCCTTCCGCGCCTACCGCTGTCAATAAATCGGGATAGTCCATATATACTAGTTACGCTGGGATCCGCCCCAGGACGATTCTTCAGGAGAATTTGCATTGCGTCACCCCTTCCGTTCGTTGCTACTTCCCCTTGCCATCGCATTTAGCGCTGCCACGGCCTACCCGTAAACCGCCGCCACCCTGGTCGGTGATATCTATGATCCTTCCGGGACCGTCATTCCCCACGCCTCCATCACCGTCACCAGTGCCGGTACCGGCTTCGCCCGTACTGTCCAGACGAACGCCACGGGACAGTACCGCATCACCCCGCTCAACCCGGGAACTTATTCTCTCCAGGTAAAGGCCGAAGGTTTCAAGTCCCAGCTCCGCAGTGGCATCGATCTCCAGGTCAGCGCTGTCCTCGAAGTCGATTTTACCCTCGCCCTCGGCTCCGTGACTGAAACGGTCGAAGTGACCGGCGCGGCTACCCTCTTGCAAACGGAAGAATCCTCCGTCGGCAACGTTGTCGCGGCAAAGGAGTTGGAACGTCTCCCTGTCAATGGACGGAACTACACCCGCCTCATCCTCCTCATGCCTGGCACCAGTTCCGTAACCCGCAGCCAGTCACTGGGCACAGCCCAGTCGGGCACGTCCCTGTTCTCGGTCAACGGCGGTCGCCCGCAGGACAACAACTACACTCTTGATGGCTTCGATTCCAATATGCAAATGATGAACTCCCCGGGCATCTCACCGCCCATGGATGCGCTGCAGGAGTTCAAGATCGCAACCAATACCGGCTCCGAGTTCGGCCGCTCCATGGGCGCCAACATCTCCATGGTTATCAAGTCCGGCACCAACCAGCTCCACGGCACGGCTTACGAATATCTCCGCAACAAAGCCTTCGACGCCAATGAGTTCTTCGCCAACCGCAACGGCCTTCCGAAAGTGCCCTTCACGCAGAACCAATATGGCGTCGCCGTCGGTGGTCCCATTCCGAAACTCAGCAACAAGATGTTCTGGTTCGCCAGTTGGGAAGGCTTCCGCCGCCGCCGCGCTTCCACGCAGATCGGCAACGTCCCTCCCGCCGACTTTCGTACTGGGGACTTCTCCGCGCTACTCTCCGGCGCCAGCCCCACCATCGTTCGGAATCCCTTCAATAACAACCAGCCCTATCCGGGAAATGTGATTCCCAGAGCGCAGATCAACCCCGCTATCCCGACGGCCCTGGAACTGACCACGCCGTTGCCGAATCGTCCGGGTCTGGTACAGAACTGCATCGCCAGCGGCTCCCAGGCGAATAACCGCGACGGCCTCCACTGGCGCTACGACTACAACATGAGCGAGAAGAATACGTTCTTCTTCCGTTTCAGCTACCAGAACGCCGACTTGCTGAGCCCGGCACTCCAGCCCAATTTTATAAGCAATAGCGAGTTTGACGTGACGAACTTCGGCGGCGCCTGGACCCACATTTTCAACCCCACCACCTCGCTGGAACTCGGCTTCGGGTCCAACCAGCCGCACAATCCCGGCATTACGGCAAAAGGCACCCTGACCCGTGCCGATTTCCTCCAGAAAACCGGCATGCAAATGTATCAGAAGGAAGTTTTCGGCGACCCCCTCGTCAACATCGGCTTTGGCGCCTACGGCACCCCCGGCGCGGGCGGCGGTGTCCAGGGCGACAACGTCTGGCAAGGTCGCGGCAACCTCTCCAAGATCATGGGCAAGCACTCCATCAAAATCGGCGGCCAATACCATCGCCGCCAGTTCTACACCAACACCTCCAACCCCATGAACGGCGACGCTACCTTCCTCGGCGGCGTCACCGGCTTCCCCATGGCCGACGCTCTCCTCGGCTACCCCGGCGAAGTCCGTCGCGGCTCAGGCAACACGCTCACCGACGGCATTGGCCATTTCCTGATCGGCCACATCCAGGATGACTGGCGTGTTTCCAGCAAGCTCACCATTAACATGGGCTTGATGTACCAGTTCGGCAGCCGTCCCTACGACAGCACCGATCGCCTGGGCAATCTCGTCGTCATGCGCGACGCCAAGACCGGCGTCTACTCCGGCCGCCTCCTCTGGGCCACTACCAACCCGCAGCCGAATCCCGATACCGGAGAACTCAATTCGCCCGCCCGGACCGACGGCGCCGGTCGCGCGCTCGTCCGCAGCGACAAAAACGACTGGGCACCCCGCCTGGGCCTCGCCTACAAGCTGAATGACAAGACTGTCATCCGCGCCGGCGCTGGCATGTTCTACAACTCCACCTTCGTGCAGGAACTCCAGGATCTTCGGAAGTTCTGGCCATACACCGTCCAGCAGGTCTTCAGCCCCAACCGCGGCGGCATCCTCGATCAATCCATCACCGCACCCGGCCCGGCCTTCTCCAACACTTCCGCCATCGGCGGCTGGCCCCAGAATCCGGACAACCGCTCGCCTTACTCCAGCCAATGGAACTTCTTCATCCAACGTCAGATCCAGGACGACCTGACTTTCGATGTCGGCTACGTCGGCTCCGCGAGTAAGAAGCAGATCGGCTACTCCCCGTTCAACAATGCGCTCACGCCCGGCCCCGGTCCCATCCAGCCCCGCCGTTTGCTGCCAAATTTTGGCGATCTCGACGGCGGCTCGAACCAGTTCTCCGGTAGCTACAACGCCCTCCAGGTGACTCTCAAAAAGCGCTTCTCCCGCGGCCTCCAGTTCAACCTGAACTACTCCTATCAGAAATCGCTCGACAACCAGTCTTCGCTGGCCGAGAGCAACAAGACGCAGGATCCCTTCAACCGCCGCTCCGATTGGAGCCGGTCAAGCTGGGATATCAACCATGTCTTCGTCTTCTCCTACGTTTATGAACTGCCGATGGGCCGTGGCCGTCAGTTTGGCGGCGGGATGAACAGGTTTGCCGATGCTCTTGTCGGCGGTTGGTCCCTCGAAGGAATCGCCCGTCTCGAAAGCGGCCCCCCCTTCATGGTCTTTACTAGTAAAGATCACTGCTGTCCGGTTAGAAGTCCCATAGATTCAACTGTTTACGGGAGTCGAGTAAATCGTTTCGGGAGTCGGACACTTGCAAGGCCTGTAAAATGGGGGTTTTCTCGAAAAGCGTGACGCTCAAAATTTGTAGAATTTGGTAGA
>SHUN01000149.1 GCA_009697495.1 Bryobacterales bacterium
TGGTCACCGTCCTTCTCCAGATTCTGGCCCCTGGCACCGATCCCGGCCCGGAAGTCTTCCCCTCCGCCCTTTTGTATACAGCGACGGTCGGCGGAGAAGTCGCCGGGCAAGACGTGGAATTGGTCCTGCCCACCAACCGCAGCGCTTCCTTCTCGGCTACCGGCGCGACTTTCGGTGGCGAGCCCTGGCTTTCATTCTTCCCCTCCGGCGGTAGCGTCTCCGGGAGTTCCCCGGCGCGAATCACAGTGCAACCCGATCTCACCGGCCTCGCTCCCGGCGTTTTCCGAGGCAACGTCACGCTACAACTGGACGACGGCCAAACGCGCACCGTCTCCATCCTCGCCGTCATTACCCCATCCGCCGCCAAATCCGCCGATCGTCAAGCGTCGAGTTGCTCCAACACCGGTCTCTTCCCGCAGGTCCTCGCTCCAGCCGCCAACTTCGGCGTCTCCGTCGGAGAACCCGTCCGGCTCGCCGCCCGCGTCGTTGATGGGTGCGGCAATCTGCACCAGCCCGAAAGCGGTGGCAGCGCCGGCGTCTCCGTCACCGGCATCGGTACGCAGGTCGTCAATCCGACTCACATCGGCAGCGGCGTCTGGGAAGGTGCCGTCACGCCCAGCGCCATCCAGGCAGCCGCCACTCTCACGTTCCTCGGCATCTTCTCCCGCGGCACTTTCCTCCAGCTCGGCGCCGAAAAGGTGAACGGCGGCATCACCAGCGCTCCGCGGCCAGTGGTCTTCAATGACAGCCTCACCGACGCCGCCAGCTTCCAATTCGGCGTTCCCGTCGCCCCTGGGACGCTGGTGTCCCTTTTCGGCGCCAATCTCAGTGCCGCTAACGCCGTCCCCTCTGCCCTCCCCCTTCCCACAGTCCTCGCCGACGTCGAAGTCCGTTTGAACGACGTTCCTCTCCCCCTGATCTTCGCCGGACCCAGCCAGGTCAACGCCCAGATTCCCTACAATCTCGCCTCCGACGAAGAGTATCAACTGGAAATCCGGCGCGGCGGCGCCATCACCACGCCCCAAGCCATCGTCATCTCCCAAGCCCTTCCCGGCGTCTTCACCGTCGATCAATCCGGCCAAGGCCAGGGCCACATCTACCGCGCCCTCGCCGACGGCTCCCAGCGCCTGGCCGACGCCGACAACGCGGCCGCCGCCGGTGACGTCCTGGTCATCTACTGCAACGGGCTCGGCCTGACCGACTCCGCTGTTATCGCCGGCACCGCCGCGCCCTTTTCACCGCTCGCCGTTGCCGCCAACCCCGTCGCCGTCACGATCGGCGGTCGAAATGCCGCCATCGCCTTCGCCGGTTTGGTCCCCGGATTCACCGGGCTGTATCAAATTAACGCCGTCGTTCCCGTTGGCGTTACCCCGAGCGCCGCGGTTCCGGTGGTTCTTACGGTGGCCGGCCAATCCAGCGTTCCTGTAACTATGGGCATTCGACCCTAGCTAGGCACCCTTGGCGGTTGTAGTTGGAGCGGAGGGCGCACTGATCTTCTGGTAGATTTTTTCGAGCATCAAGCGGTCCTGGTCCTTGAAGTTTTGCTGCAAGGAGGTTTCGAACTTCCTCCATAGCCAGATGAGGAAGGATAATCCGATGGTGAAGGCGGCGAGGGCGATCCCGATGATGATTTTGTTCTGGCTATCCACGGTGATGACTCGATCTTGAAGCCCACGCAGGGTGGTTTGCATGGCTTCAATACGCTCATCGGTTTTTTTGGAAGATTCCTTTAAGGAGATTGTGTTCTCTTCGATTCTGGCGAGACGCTCGTCGGGTCCCGGTTTTTGCGCAGTCAAACTTGCTGCCATAACTAACAAAAGGAAGATCGTTGGGTAGCGGACCATTCTACGCTGAGTTTACACGATTGACTTTCCGAGTTCCAGTTCCTTGATCTCGAATCGCGGCTGGCACCGACCCTAGCTACCTTCCAGCTCCTTCGCCGCAATCACCTTCAATTTCACCTTCCCGCTCTCCCCCTCGCCCACCTTTACAGTCACCACTTGCGACTTCAATTGCTCCCAAACCGACGCATCATTGAATACGTCGGATTCCGCGTCTTCATACGCCGCCACACGGTAACTCCCCGGCCGCAGGGAATCCAGCGTAAAGGCGGGCGAATCCGGAGAGACTCGCACTTTCTTCGTGCTCCAACGCTCCACTGTAAACGGCTCGCCATCCGGCACTGCCCATACCGTCACGCGCGGCGAATCCGGATTCATCCCTTCAATTGTCCCGGTGATAACAGCCGGCTTGTTACTCAGTACAATCTCCAATGGCCCCGTAATAACGGAGAAGTCAATGTTCAGACCGGGTAGAGGCTGGCCCGCCGCGTAGACTGACTTCACGATCACGCCCGCCGGCGTCTTCACGTTCAGCGTCTGGCGCTCGCGCGAAACGGCCGCGAACGAGAAAACGCCATTGTCGTCTGTCTTCGCATTTCCCGGCGGCCCGAAATCGCGACCGCCGCCGGAGCCTTGCAGGGAAACCTCCAACTTTCCAAACGCAAACGGCGGTTCGCCATCCGCCCGCACGCGGCCGTCGATTTTCGGCGCCGCCGCGGCGTTCACCGATACGCCGGTTACATCCTGCTGTCCCACCGCCACCGTTTGTTTTCCTAATGTTTTCGGCCCGCCGCGGTCCATGGACGTCACCGTTAAAACATACTCCCCCGGCCGGACATTCCGGAATTCGAATGCGCCATCCGGGCCGATTCCGCCATCGTTCCCGCCCCCGCCGATGAACCCGCCCCGCCCGCCGAGAACTTCGCCCGACACCCTTCCAGCCACCCGCACCACCGTCGATCGCTGCAACCGTACCTCGGCCCCGGTTCTTTCCTCTCCCGGATTTACTTTAATCAGACTCCCCGATGCCGCATCCACCGAACCCGGAAAGTAAGTGGGCCCTTCCGCCGTCGCCGGTTTCCCAGGCTGACGGTCCACCAGTAACTCGCCCCGGTCCGCCCCCCGGCTGGCTAAGAGCCGGTAACTTCCCGGTGATAACTTCGCAATGCGAAACTCCCCCAGATCATTCGTCGAAGCGACGCCCGAAATCCCGCTGCCGGTCCCACTCCTCCGTAGCGGAATCGCCTGCACCATCACCCGCTCGGCTGGTTCTCCGGCTTCGTCCAAAACACGGCCCGAAATCACTCCCTGCCTCGGCAATGTTATATCCACGCCGGACTTTGCCGTGTCGTCGCCCAATATGACTGGATCCCCAAATCCGCCCGCCGTCCGTCCGCGGTGACTGCCTCGTAAATAGCCGCTCTTTTCCGCCGAAATCCAATAGCGGCCTTTGGGCAAATCGCGAATCGCGAACGAGCCGTCGTCGCCTGTCATCGCCTTTTCCCGCCGCGATGTCTCCCCTTCGCCCTCCACGGTCACCACAGCCCGCTTCACGGGGGCGCCGGTGGAATCCAGGATCCGGCCGGCTATCGACGCCTTCGGAGCCTGCGCCAGGGCGCAGACGGCAACTAACAAAACGAAGCTATTTTTCTTCCACATCGCTCTCTACAATCAAACGGGGCGCGGCCGGTACCGTTACGCCTTCTTCCACTTTCACCGCCACTGCCTTGCCCTTCAACTTCTCCCAGGTTGCCGGATCGCTCAACGTGTCCAGAACCGCTAGCGGCCCCAGCGCTATCTGATAATTTCCCGGCGGAACATCCTCAATCTTAAACACGTTTCGCCCCGCGCTGACGGCCACGGATTTGTAAAGATTTGTCAAGGGCGGCGCGCCGTTGCCTCCGTCGGGCAGGGCGACGGCGACATTCGAACCGCTTTCCGCGGTCAATCCCTCCACGGTCACTTCCACCGTTCCCGGCTTGTTGCTGTATATCAATTCAATCGCGCTGTCGCCGGCGGTCAGATCGAACTCCAGCCCCGGCTCGCGCTGGCCGCCAACGGCGACGGCCTTCAAGTACCAGCCCCGAGGCGCAATCGAATTCAGTTTCATCCGGATCCGCTGCAAGTGCTCCATTTGAAAAGTTCCGTCCGGTTTCACCGGTCCGCCACCGCCGCCGCGGAGCCCCGTTTCGGTCGGCGCAAAGCCGATGTTGACCTGGGGATAGGGTAGTTTCCCGCCGTCTTCGGCAACGGCACGGCCAGTTACCTTTGCCAACGGGAGCAGTGGAACCACTAACTGGTCGACATCCTGCCGTCCTACTCGCACACGGGTCATTCCGCTCAACATTTGAATCGGTGCGCCCCGTTGGGCGTTGGCGGTGGCGAGGTACTCGCCTGGAATTACGTTCGGAAAGACGAACCTCCCGTCCGGCCCCGCCATCACATTCCCGCTACTCATCGCTGCCCGCAGTGTCCCAGGGATCGCAGTTCCTACTTGTTGCAATGCCACGTTGACCATTACTGAAGGACTTCCCAGTTCCCCGCTTACACGTCCCATGACCTTCACGACCGCAGTCCGTTGCAACCGAATTTCGACACCCGTGCGCTCTTCCCCGCTGCCAACGATGATCCCCGAAGCCGACGCCTGTTCCAGCACCGAGGGGAAATACGTCGGCGCGTTAATCATAACCGGCTCCCCGGGTACTGCGGTGGTGGCTATTGTAAAGTCGTTGCCCTGCTTGGCGGCCAACAGTTTGTAAGATCCTCCAGCCAAGCGCGGAATGCGGAACTCTCCTCGATCATCCGTCATCGCCTGTCCGCCCATGCCAAGGCCCGCCGCTTGTGTCCGGCGGGAGGGAATGGCTATCACGCTGACTCTTTCCAACGGTTCGCCGTCCAAATCCGTGACTCGTCCGGCGATGATCGCTTGCTTTACCAGCAGCATTTCCTCCGCCGCCGTCTCCTCGCCGGCCCGCACAACTGTTTGCCCCCGGCGCTGCGCCAATCGCGGGAGATGGCCGGCCTTGTCCGCTTGCAGGTCAATCGGTCCGGGCGGCAGCCCCGCGAACCGATAAGCCCCGCCATCATCGGTCACGGTCGAATAGGTTGTGGCCGGGTAAAACTGCGCCCCTCCCGCCAGGTCCTGCGTTGGCCTTCGGATCGTCGCGTGCACCGTGGCCTTTCGGATACCCGTCTTCGTGGCGGCATCCACTACCTTTCCCGTCACCGATCCGGTGGCCGACGGCCCCTGTCCGAACGCAATTCCAAATCCTAGGCTGACGATTAGCGCAATCGGCCGTCGCAGCCCCCAGCCCGCCGCGCACTCGCGCCAATCCGCCGTCGGGCGCACCAAATCGAACCAGCGGGATACTCTCCAGCCCGCCGCGAACTCGCGATCCTCTCCCGCTGCCGCCGCCGCCGTTTTGAATCCGCTCCTTAATTGGAGAAATCGTTCCATGCACTTGCTAGAATAGTAGGTTCCGACACTCTCGAGGAGTAACAATTGGCCGACGAACAAAATCCGAACCAGCCCCCCGTACCACCCGCCGGTGGTGGGGGCGGTCAACTGCCCCTGAGCGACAATAACCGAAACCACATCCCCGTGAACATCGAAGACGAGATGAAGAAGTCCTATCTCGACTACGCGATGTCTGTCATTATTGGCCGCGCGCTGCCCGATGTCCGCGACGGATTGAAGCCGGTTCATCGCCGTATCTTGTTCGGAATGAGCGAGTTGGGATTAAACTACAACCGCCCGACGCGCAAGTCCGCCAAAATCGTCGGCGAGGTGATGGGTAAGTTTCACCCCCATGGCGATTCGGCCATTTATGACGCCTTGGTCCGCATGGCGCAGCCGTTTTCCATGCGCTATCCGCTGGTGGATGGCCAAGGAAATTTCGGTTCGGTGGATGGCGATCCGCCGGCCGCCATGCGTTACACCGAAGCGCGATTAACGAAAATTGCCGCGTCGCTTCTGGAAGATATCGACAAAGAAACCGTCGATTTCCGCGCTAACTACGACGAGAGCGAACACGAACCCGAAGTTCTGCCCGCGCGCGTCCCCAATCTTCTCATTAACGGCTCGAGCGGTATCGCCGTCGGAATGGCGACCAACATCCCGCCGCACAACATCCGTGAAATCATCGAAGCGACCATCGTTTTGGTGAACAACCCGATGGCGTCTCTCAAAGAGATCATGGAAATCGTCCCCGGTCCCGATTTCCCCACCGGCGGCTTCATTCTCGGTCGTGCCGGTATTTTCGATTACTTCACGCGCGGCCGCGGCAGCATCAAACTGCAGGCCAAAACTCACATTGAGAAGATCAGCCGGGACCGCGAAGCCATTATCGTAACTGAGTTGCCTTATCAGGTGAACAAGGCGCGGATGATCGAGTACATCGCCGGGCTGGTGAACGAAAAGAAGCTCGACGGGATTTCGGAAATCCGCGACGAGTCGGATCGCGACGGCATGCGGATCGTCTTCGAATTGAAGCGCGGCGAACAGTCCGACATCGTTCTCAACAATCTGTATAAGCAGACGCAGATGCGCACCAGCTTCGGTGTCATCATGCTGTCAATTGTTAATGGGCAGCCTCGCGAACTGGGCTTAATCGATTGTATTAAAAGGTTTATTGAGCATCGCGTCGAAGTCGTCCGCAGGCGCACGGATTACCTGCTCCGCAAAGCGCGCGACCGCGAGCATATTTTGCTCGGGTTCAAGAAAGCGCTCGAAAATATCGACGAAGTGATCGCCATGATCCGCGCTTCCCGGACGCCCCGCGAAGCCAAGGATCGTCTCATCGCGGCCTTCGAGTTTAGTGAGAAGCAGTCGCAGGCCATCATCGAACTGCAACTGCAGCGCCTCACCAACATGGAGCAGCAGAAGATCATCGATGAGCTGGCTGACATTCAGCTTGTGATCACCGAGTATCTGGAGATTCTGGGTTCGGAGAAGATTCTTCGCGCTTTGATCGTCAAGGAACTGCGGGAGATGTTGAAGGATTTCGGCGATGAGCGCCGGACAATTATTCTCGAAGACACTGGCGACATCGACATGGAAGACCTCATCCAGGAAGAGGATGTGGCCATTACCGTCACGCGCAGCGGTTATTTGAAGCGCACGACGGTCGATACGTATCG
>SHUN01000150.1 GCA_009697495.1 Bryobacterales bacterium
CAATAATTTCGTACGGTCCGAGGCAGGTTCCCGCCGCGAGTGGCATCTCATCAGTCTACTCAAAACAGACGAAACTGAAGTGTGCCCGAAGAATCCGAAAAACCCTACCGCGGCGTCATCCAAACTCTCCTCAGCCTCGCGAAAAACCACAAACGCGAATTCGCCATCGTCAGCCTCTTCGCCCTTCTCGCCACCGCCGCCGATCTTCTCCAGCCGCTCGTCTATCGCCGCGCCATCAACGATGTCGCCGGCCTCTTCGTCGAACCATCCGCGATCCAACAACTAATCCCAGCCCGCACGCCCGACGAAACCCTCAAAACCCTCATCGAATCCGTCGCTCTCCTCTTCCTCATCAGCACTACCGGCTACTTCTCCTCCCTCCGTTCCGACTACTTCGGCGCCAAAGTGGCCAGCCTCATGGAAGCCAATCTCATCGTCACCACCTTCGGCCACGTCCTCCGCCTGCCCACTTCCTATTTCGCCCGTCAAGCCAGCGCCGGCATCGCGCGCCGCATTGACCAGTCCGATCAACTCGCCCCCGTCGTCCACGCCTTCTCCCAGCAAATCGCTCCCGAAGCTATCCGCCTCGTGGGCATTTGCGCCATCATGTTCACTCAAAACTGGGAAATGGCGCTCGTCTCTCTCCATGGTCCCCGCCTATCTCTGGATCGCCCGCCGTTCCGCGCTCCGTATGAAGACCGGCCTCGAACCCTACTACGAACTCTGGGAAAACATCTCCGCCCGCATCACCGGCGCCATCGCCAACGTCAAAACCGTCAAACTCTCCGGCGCTGAAGCCCGCGAAGAACAGCGCCTCGACCGCGAATCCGCCTACGCCTACGACGTCTACGTCAAACGCATCCGCACGGCCCAAAGCTATTACATCTGGCAAAGCCTGCTCAGCAATCTCAGTAAGTCCATGGTGCTCGGCTACGGTGGCTGGCTCGTCCTCCTCCACCGTCTCACCCCCGGCGACGTCGTCATGTTCGCCGCCTATCTCGATCGCCTCTTCGCCCCGGTTGACTCGCTCAATAACATCGCCGTCAGCCTCCAGCAACACCTTATCTCGCTCAACCGCGCCATCCGCCTCCGCGACGAAGGCCCCGTCGAGGAACCAGGCCCGGACCTCGCGCCCGGCCCCGGAAAAGTCGAATTCCGCAACGTCAGCTTCAGCTATATCCCCGGCCGCGAAGTCCTCAAAGGTCTCAACATCACTCTCGAGGCCGGCAAGACCACCGCGCTCGCCGGTCCCTCCGGCGCAGGCAAAACCACCACCGCCGATCTCCTCCTGAAACTCTTCGAACCGACCGGCGGCGATATAACAATCGATGGCCACTCCATCGCCGAAGCAGGCCCCGCCGCCGTTCGCCGCGCCATCGGAGTCGTGGCCACAGACGGCGCCGTTTTTCGCGGTACCCTCGCCGAAAACATCCGCTATAAGCGCCCCGATGCCACCATCGAAGAAGTAAAAGCGGCCGCCATGGCCGCCGGCCTCGCTCGCCTTCTCGAACGCCTCCCCGAAGGCCTCGAAACCGAAATCGGCGAGAACGGCGTCGGCCTCTCCGTCGGCGAGCGCCAGCGTCTCCAAATCGCCCGTGTCCTCGCCGACAAGCCGCGTCTATTAGTCCTCGACGAAGCCACCGCCAACCTCGACTACGCCACCGAACTCGAATTCAAACAATCCCTGCTCAACCTCAACCCCCGCCCGACAACCCTGATCATCGCCCATCGCTACACCATGATCAAGGAGGCCGATTACGTCTACATCCTCAACGACGGCCAGGTCGTAGAAGAAGGCACACCCGCCGAACTTCTCGCCGCCAACGGCTGGTTCACCCAGCTCGCCCGGCAGTCCGGCCAGCCCGTGGCGCAAGGGGACGGTCTGACGGGCCTATAATCGGGACAGGCATGTCAGCGGAGCGTATTTGCGCAGAATTTGACACGCTGAAGCTGGCACAGGTTTACGGAGCAATCGCCCATTATTTGGAGAAATCTGTCGAAGTAGACACCTACCGGATTCGGCAGGAGCAGCGGTTCACGGCGAAGCGGCGCATGGCGGAGCCTTTGCCATCTGACTTGCGGCGGCGGATTGAGGCGGCACGCGAGCAACTCCATTCCGGGTGCTCGGGGTAGTGAAACTACACATCCACGACGGCCAGGGTGTTGAAAAAGGCACACCCGCTGAGCTTCTCGCAGCCCGACGCTGGTTTACGCCGTTCGCCAGGCTCACCAACCGAGGCGTAGCCCCAAACGCCGCTGCAAAGGGCTACGATGAGAGCAGGTAAGCAGATATGGCAGACACAATAACCAATTCGACCGTCGACTGGACGCAGTGTGAATTGATCGAATGCGTTCCCGGCAAGGTTTCCGGGAGGCCCGTCGTCCGAGGAACGCGTATCATGCCCGACGCCATTGCCGGCAGCTACGAACTTGGAGAATCGATCAAAGAACTGCAGGCAGGATTTCCCACCCTTACCGAAGCCCAGATTATCCGTCTGATCGACTTCGCGCGGCAACATCACTCGTGAAAGTTTTGCTGGACGAAAACCTTGACCATGCCCTGAGGAACTTACTTGGTCCGCACGAGGTCGTCACCGCGTCCTACATGGGCTGGGCGGGTTTGAAGAATGGAGATCTATTGCAGGCCGCCGAGAACGGCGGGATCGAAGTATTACTTACCGGCGATCAGACTCTCAACTACGAACAAAATCTGGTTGGACGACGTTTCGGCGTCGTCGCGCTCACCGCTATCCAGCTACCAATCATCAAGGGCGGCCTCCCGGCCGTCATCGCCGCCATCGATAGAGCCGCGCCAGGGTCTTTTCAGTTGGTTGAATGCGGTGCCTTTACCAGGAAAAACCAATCGCCCTAAACTCTTTACGATAGAATCATCCAAGCGCCATGCCCCTCGCCACCGGAACCCGCCTCGGTCCCTATGAAATCCTCGGCCCGCTTGGCGCAGGCGGCATGGGCGAAGTCTATCGCGGCCGCGACGCCAAACTCGGCCGCGACGTTGCCCTCAAAGTCCTCCCGCCAGCCCTCGCCAACGACGCCGAATACATGGCCCGTTTCCACCGCGAAGCCCAGGTCCTCGCCGCCCTCAATCATCCCAACATCGCCGCCATCTACGGCCTCGAAGACCGCGCCATCGTCATGGAACTCGTCGAAGGCCTGACACTCGCCGATCGAATCGAACAAGGCCCCATCCCCATCGACGAAGCGCTGTAAATCGCCCGCCAGATCGCCGAAGCCTTCGAATACGCCAACAAAAAGGCGTTATCCACCGCGATCTGAAACCCGCCAACGTGAAAGTAACCCCCGAAGGGACGGTCAAAGTCCTCGACTTCGGGCTCGCCAAAATGGCCGAGGTAACCGCGCCCCGAGGCAATCCCGAAACCTCGCCGACGCTCACTCTCGGCGCCACGGTCGCCGGCATGATTCTCGGCACCGCCGCCTACATGGCCCCCGAACAGGCCGCCGGTAAACCAGTCGACCGCCGAGCCGACATCTGGTCCTTCGGCGTCGTCCTCTACGAAATGCTCACCGGCCGCCGCCTCTTCAAAGGCGAGACCGTCGCTCACACCCTGGCCGCCGTCCTGCAGACCCCCCTCGACTGGGAAAAAACAACCGCGCCTCCGGCTATCAAAAACCTGCTCCGCCGCTGTCTGGATCGTGACGTGAAAACGCGCCTGCAAGTGATTGGCGAGGCCAGGATTGCCATCACAAAGTTTCTCGCCAATCCGGACGTCGAGGTAGCCACTGCTCCGGCCGCCGCCGTCCCGTCCACCCGAAAAACGGCGTGGGCCGTAAGCGCGGTCTTGGCCCTCATCGCCGCCGTCACAGCCTTCGGTTGGTGGAAATCCACGCGCCCTGTCGAGCGTCCGCTCGTCCACTTCGATGTCGATCTCGGCCCCGAGGCGTCGCTCCTTTCGAACTACGGCGCCAGTGTAGTTATTTCTCCAGACGGCGCCAGGCTGGTATTCGTGTCGAAGGGGCGCCTGTTCACTCGCCGCCTCAGTCAGCCCAAGGCCACGGAGTTGCCTGGAACCGAAGGGGCCCAGGCTCCTTTCTTCTCTCCCGACGGGCAGTGGATCGCATTTGTTGGCGGCGGAAAGCTCAAAAAGATTTCCGTGGAAGGCGGCGCGGCTATCGCCCTGCGCGACATTTTCAATGCTCGCGGCGGCTCTTGGGGCGAGGACCATACCATTATCGCCGCTTCAACCAACGGCACCCTGTCGCGGATTCCCGACACCGGCGGCGCCCCACAGCCGATCACGGAGCTGGCGCAGGGTGAAGCTGTGCATCGCTGGCCACAGATCCTGCCCGGGGCCAAGGCAGTGTTGTTCACAGCCAACCGAACGATTAGCGGATTCGATAACGCCAATATCGAGGCGATGTCGATGCCGGACGGCCGCCGCAAAACGCTACTTCGAGGCGGCACTTTCGGGCGTTACCTCCCGGCCGCAAACGGAGCCGGGCACCTTGTGTATGTCAATAAAGGGACTCTCTTTGCCGTAGCTCTTGATCCGGACTCTCTAGAAATAAGCGGTACGCCCGTGCCCGTCTTGCCGGAAGTCTCCTACTCCCCTATCGCCGGCGCCGCGCAGTTCGATTTCTCAAAGGACGGAACGCTAGTGTACCGGGGCGGCATAGACGCTGAAATGGTGACGCTGCAATGGATCGACGCCGAGGGCAAGGCGCAGTCGCTGCCCGCCAAACCCGGTTTGTACGGCCAACCGCGCCTCTCTCCGGACGGCAAGCTGGCGGCGTTGACAGTCGGCGGCGACATATGAACCTACGATTGGCGCCGGGACGCGATGTCCAAGCTGACCTTCGGCGATGGGAATTACAACTTTCCGGCTTGGAGCCCCGACGCCCGATATCTTGTTTTCCGCTCGGAATCCGGCGGCATCCTCTGGACTCGCGCCGACGGATCGGGCAAGCCTGGGCCCCTGACGCAGAGCAAAATGAGCCAGTACCCATGGTCGTTCTCGCCGGACGGCAAGCGGTTGGCGTACTCGGAGGATGCTTTGGGCGCTGGCGACCTTTGGACGGTGCCGGTTGAAAACGAGGGAGGCGCGCTGCGGGCCGGAAAGCCGGAGGTCTTTCTGCAAACTCCGGCCGACGAGCGGTCCCCGGTATTTTCTCCCGACGGACGGTGGATCGCTTACAGGTCCAGTGAATCGGGGACCAACGAAATTCACCTACGCGCTTTTCCGGACAAGGGCGGGAAGTGGCAGATCTCCAACAGCGGAGGCGTGTTCCCGATCTGGTCGCGGAACGGACGCGAACTGTTCTACCGCACCCAGGAGCAACGGGTCATGGTGGTGAGCTACACAACGAACGGGGAGTCATTCGTGCCGGACAAGCCGCGGCTATGGTCCCCGGCGAGGCTTGCCGGTATCAGCGACTACCACAATCTGGATATCAGTCCCGATGGCAAACGTTTCCTCGCCCTGATGCCCGCGGAGGCGCAGGGGCAACAGCGGACGGATAATCACGTGACGTTTCTGTTGAACTTCGCCGGCGAAGTCCGGCGGCGAATGGCGGTGGGGAGACAGTGAGCCGGGCCACGCCGCAGACCTGCGCGCGCGGGAACCACTCGCCCTGCGAACTCTGCTAGCGTAGGCGTATGGTTGACTTGAAACTCGAGGTGCCGGTAACTGCGGAAGTCGAAGTTGACGCCAAAACCCTGGCTGCCATTGATCGTGGCATCAAAGCCGTCGGCGAAGGCCGGTCCGTGCCACTTGTTGAAGTGCGAGAGATGATCCCCCAGTGGATTTCCAAGTTCGAATCTCGGAACCGGCGCTAACGGATTTCGAGGAGATCCTCGAATACTCCTGGGCCAGCTTTCGCGCCACGGCTCAGCGGTTTGGCAAGGTCGAGGGGCCGGGCGCACCGATGTTCGCCAGTTGGCACATACGCCGATCCTGATCTATTACCGCGTTCACAACACACCCAACATCGTGGAGATTCTTCACTTCTGGCACGCTGCGCGGGGAGCGCCGGCGCCGTAGAAGCGCAAAGGCCGGTCACGGCCCGCAATCCACCACGCGCCTCTCCGTCCCCCCGCCGCGACCTTGTCCGTTTTGCGCGAGTTCGTCAAAGGAGAAGCCGCCTTCCAATGCCCGCCATGTTTGACACCATCACCGGGCAGCCGCTAGGCTTCAATCATGACCATTGAACTCACGCTTGAGCAGGAGCGCATCATCCAGGAGGAAATCAAAAGCGGCCACTTCCATAGCCCGGATGACGTGCTCGAACACGCTCTGGCGGCGTTGCGCGAAAAAAACCGTCAGCCGAGAACCCTGGTCCAGTTTTTCCGCGAATCGCCCTTTGTCGGAATGGAAATGAAGTTTGAGCGGAGCCAAGACATCGGGCGCAAGATCGAGCTATGAGCGGCTACCTGCTCGACACGAACGTCGTTTCCGAGCTGGTTAGCATCAAACCGAATCCCCGCGTTTTGGATTGGATGGAAGCCGCCGATGAGAATTTACTCTACCTCAGCGTCATGACCCTCGGTGAGATTCGGCAGGGAGTGGCGGCGCTTCCTCAGAGTAAGAAGCGCACGCGGCTGGAGACCTGGCTGGAGTTGGATCTGCAGTCGCGCTTCGGCGGCCGAATCTTGGCAATTGATGGCGCAACCGCGGATCGGTGGGGTTGGATCATGGCGCAAGCCCAAGGCAAAGGAATGACTTTACCCGTTGTAGATTGCCTTCTGGCCGCGACCGCTATCCAGCACAACCTTACCGCGGTCACGCGCAACGTGAGCGGTTTTGCCGTGGCGGGACTCAGCGTCATCAACCCCTGGGAAGCCTGATCGTTCGCCGGGGCCGCGGTGATATGCTGATTCCACCGGCAGTATGAACCACCCCACAACAATCGCCCACTACCTCATCGCCGGCAAGCTCGGTGCCGGCGGCATGGGCGAAGTCTACCGTGGCCGCGACCCCAAACTTGGCCGCGATGTCGCCC
>SHUN01000151.1 GCA_009697495.1 Bryobacterales bacterium
ATGATAATGTTTCGGAATATTCGAATTCGGGAGATCAAATGAATCGCAGACATTTTATTGCCGCGGCGAGTGCCGCTCCTGGTTTCGCGCAGACGATGTACGCGCCGAAAGGGCAACCGGCGGTTTACACTGGTCCGCACAAGGCGCATACTAAGCTTTCCGAGTTGAAGGCGAAGCACAAGGGCGAGAAGTGGTGGCGGGAACTGCTTGTCGACGATAAGCATTTGCGGAGCGAGTATATCTATGTCGCGCCGGGGCACGGACATCCGAAGGCAATGCATCCGGACACGCGAGCGTGGTGGGTGGTGATGGAGGGGGAAGTGCGGTTCACGTTCGAGATGAAGGCGCCGTTTGTGGCGCGGAAGGGCTCGATTGTGCAGGTGCCGTATCAGACGCTGTTTGAGTATGAAGTTGTGGGGACCGCGCCGGCGTTGCTGTTTGAGACGAATGTGGCGGGGGCGAAGACGTTGTACGCCGATAGGAAGGACGCGCCATCGATGCCGGGGCATGAGTGGATGGCAGTGGACGTGCGGGCGCGGGTGATTGGCAATTGGCAGCGTGGGAACAAGCCGCACACGACCTATGATGAACTGGCGGCGGGGCTGGAGAAGGGCGAGTTGAAGGGGACGTTGCGGGTGGTGGAAGACGATCGGGGAACGGCGAATTTCATCTATGGCTATAACAGCAAGCTGCCGCCGCTGGATGAGAAAGTTCGCGGGCATTATCATCCGGAGGGGGCGGAGTACTGGCTGATCCTGTCGGGGAAAATCCGGTATCCGATTGAGAAGGTGGGGGTCGTTATCGCCGAGGCCGGGGATGTGGTTTATGTGCCGGCGTATACGTGGCATGCGCCGCGGTGGTGGGGGGATGGGCCGTCGTGCCGGTTGGCGATGAATGGGTTTCCGTATATTGCGCATTTGTTTGATCCGCATTAGTTTCGGTGAGGGGCGTGATGGATCGACGCGCTGGACCGGCAGGCGGCGGAGAGATTTCGGCCGGGATAGGATGGTATTGTAGGTCCGAGAGGTATAGAATTCTGCGCGGACTTGCTTTGTTGGTACTGGCGGCTTGCATTTGTGTGAACGGGCAGGTTGTGCCGTTTTTAGAGAAGAACTGCGTAAGCTGCCATAGCGCGAAAGTTAAGGCCGGCGGGCTGAGTTTGGCGGAGCCGGGATTGGCCGGGGTGGATTGGGAGAAGGTGCTCGACAAGCTGAGCACGGGGCGGATGCCGCCGCTGGGGTCGCCGCGGCCTTTGCAGAGCGAAGTGGCTGCTGTTACTGCTTGGATTGAGGCCATGCCGGGGCGGGCTCGCGTGGGGACTGAGCCTGGACGGGTGACATCGCGGCGGTTGAACCGGGCGGAGTACAATAACACGGTTCGCGACTTGCTGGGCGTGACGCTGCGGCCGGCGGATGAGTTTCCTTTGGACGATGCGGGGTATGGATTCGATACGGTGGGGGATGTGTTGTCGGTATCGCCGCTATTGATGGAGAAGTATATGACGGCGGCGCGGCGGCTCTCGCGGGCGGCTGTTTATGGGGAGCGGACGGGTGACAAGCCGACGAAGCTGATCCGGCTTATGACGAAGAAGTCGCAGGAGGATCCGACGCCGGGGGCGCTGGCGTTTTCCAATCGCGGGGCGATTTATGGGAGTTTCGAATTTCCTGTCAGCGGCGAGTATGAGTTGCGAATGCGGGTTGGGAATTACCGGCCGCGATTAACGGGAACGGCGCGGCAGCGGGAGCTGTTCCGGAAACGCAATTTGACGGAGCCGGAGAAGGCGGAGTTGGAGGAGTTGAATCGCCTGTCGTATCCGCCGGTGCGGATGGTGATGACCTTCGATGGGGCGCAGATATTGACGGAAGTTGTGGAGGGGAACATCGATTATCAGTACGCGCATGGAGAATCGATTGCGCGGGTGAAAGTGCGGGCGGGGGAGCATTCGTTCCGGGCGTCGTTTCCGGAGTTTGCCGATTTGGATGATCCGTTGGACAACATGAATACCGACGGGCGGCGGAAGTTGTTTATCGACTATGTGGATATTGTTGGGCCGTTTACGGCGGTTTCCGGGAAGCCGGAGAGCTATAAGCGATTGTTTATTTGCGAGGAGCAGACGGCGGCTTGCGCGGAGAAGATCCTGGGCACGGTGGCGCGGCGGGCGTATCGTAGGCCGGTGACGAAGGAAGAGTTGGGAGCGCTGACGGGGTTGGCTTCGATGGTTCGGGCGAATGGGGATTTGGTTGCGGAGAGTATCCGGGTGGGATTGCAGGCGGTGTTACTGTCGCCGCATTTTCTGTTCCGGGCGGAACCGGTGTCGGCGGCGGCGGAGTTAGTAAGTGATCATGATCTGGCGTCGCGGCTATCTTACTTTTTGTGGAGTAGCATGCCGGATGAGGAGTTACTGCGTTCGGCGGATTCGGGCACGCTGCGAAAGCCGGGCGTATTGGCCGCGCAAGTGACGCGGATGTTGGCGGATGCGAAGTCCGATGCGTTGGTGGAGAATTTTGCGGGGCAGTGGCTGGGGTTGCGATTGATGGAGCGGCGAAAGCCGGATCCGGGGAAGTTTCCGCGTTTGGACGACGAGATGTTGGAGGCGATGCGGCAGGAGACGACGCTGTTTTCGCGGGCGATATTGCGGGAAGACCGGAGTGTATTGGATTTTCTGGACGGGCGGTTTTCGTTTATGAATGGGCCGTTGGCGCGGCATTATGGAGTTGCGGGCGTGAGGGGCGAGGCGTTCGCGCGCGTGGAATTGACGGGGGGACGGAGGGGCGGCGTGGTGACGCAAGGATCGGTGTTGACGCTGTCATCGTATGCGACGCGGACATCGCCGGTTTTGCGGGGGAAATGGGTGCTGGAGAATTTGCTGGGAACGCCGCCGCCACCGGCGCCGGGCGATATTCCGGCGCTGCCGGAAGGGGCGGTAGCGACCACGGCGTCATTACGAAAGCGGCTGGAGGCGCACCGGGCGGACGCCAGTTGCGCGGTGTGCCATGACCAGATGGACCCGATCGGATTCGGGTTGGAGAACTTCGACGCGGGCGGGGCGTGGCGGGAGAAGGAGGGGGCGTTTGCGGTGGACGCATCGGGGACGTTTCCGGGCGGGGCGGCGTTTCGCGGGCCGGAGGAGTTGCGGAAGGCGCTGTTGGCGCGACCGGAATTATTTGTGCGGAACCTGACGGAGAAGTTGATGACGTATGCTTTGGGGAGAGGGCTGGAGCCTGCGGACCGTTCAGCGGTGGACGCGGTTACAGCGCGGTTGGCGGCGAATGGCTACCGGATGACGACGCTGGTGCATGAGATTGTGAACAGCAAACCATTTCAGATGCGAGGACAGAATGCGAATTAATCGACGAGCCTTGTTGCGGGGGATTGGCACTTCTTTGGGACTGCCGTTGATGGAGGCCATGGCCGCGCCAGCGAAGGCGCCGTGCCGCATGGCGTTTTTGTATGTGCCGAACGGCATCATGATGGACCAGTGGATTCCGGACCAGAAGACGGGCGTGACGCCGCTGCCGATGGCCTTTCCGCAGGTGACGTCGGCGCTGGCGAAGTATCGCGAGGATATCCTGTTTATCGGCGGACTGACGCAGAACGGCGGGCGGGCGCTGGGGGATGGGCCTGGGGATCATGGCCGGGCGGGCGCGAGTTATTTGACGTGTGTGCATCCGAAGAAGACGAATGGGCGGGACTTGCAGGCTGGCGTTTCGGTGGACCAGATTGCGGCGCGCGGCTTGCAGGGGAAGACGCGGCTTTCGTCGCTGGAGTTGAGTTGCGAAGACGGAGTGCAGGGCGGGAGTTGCGACAACGGTTATAGCTGCGCGTACAGCAACAGCATTTCGTGGCGGACGCCGGCGTCGCCGAACCCGGCGGAGATACGGCCGCGAGCGGTGTTTGAGCGGTTGTTTGGGGCAGTGGATGAAGGCTCGCGGCGGTACGAACGATCCATTTTGGATGTGGTGACGGGGGACGCTTCGCGCCTGGCGTCGAAGTTGGGCGGGGCCGACCGGCGCAAGCTGGACGAGTATCTGTATTCGATTCGCGATGTGGAGAAGCGGATCCAGGCGGCGGAGAATGCTCCGGCGGTTCGGAAGCCCGATATGGCGGCACCGGAAGCGGGCGTGCCGGCGGATTTGGGCGAGCACGCGCGGATGATGATCGACCTGTTGGCGCTGGCGTTTTTGACCGATTCGACGCGGGTGGCGACGCTGCTGCTGGCGCTGGAACAGAGCCCGCGGGCGTATCCGGAGATTGGGATTCCGGAGGCGCATCACGGGTTGACGCATCATCAGGGCGACAAGGAAAAGATCGCCAAGGTGATTGAGATTAACCGTTTTCACATGAAGCAGTTTGCCTACCTGATCGAGAAGTTCAAGGCAACGCCGGATGGCGAGGGAACGCTGCTGGATCATTCGATGGTGACTTACGGCAGCGGGCTTTCCGATGGCAATGCGCATGACCATGCGAATCTGCCGATGGTGCTTGCGGGGCGCGGCTGCGGCACGGTGCGGCCGGGGCGATTTGTGCGTCATGCGAATGAGACGCCGATGGCGAACCTGTTCATCGCGATGCTGGACCGGATGGGCGTGCCGGTGGAGACGCTGGGCGATGGGAACGGGCGGCTGGGTTATTTGTCGGATATGTGAAGCGGCCGGTTGTGATGCACCCCCGATTCTGATAGGCTCCCCTACGGGGGGGTGCCTATGTTCCGGCTGCTGATGATACTGGTTGTTGGGGTTGCGTTGCGCGCCCAGAATTTCGCCGAGATCACCGGGAATGTGACCGATCCCAGCGGCGCCGTAATTGCGGGCGCGACGGTCACCGTGACAAACACGGCGACAAATCAGAAGAGAAATACGGTGACTAACGACACCGGCACTTACTCGCTGCCGTATCTTGTTCCTGGGGTTTACGACCTTCATGTGGCGGCCGCCGGATTCAAGGGTTCCACGCGAAAGGCGCTGGAATTGCAAGTTGGCGCGGTGGCTCGTATCGATGTTCGCGCCGAGGTGGGCGAGGTGAGCCAGCAGGTGGAAGTGACGGGCGGGGCGCCGTTGCTGAATACCGAGACGGCCGCGCTGGGAACGGTGATTGAGAACCGGCGGATTGTGGATTTGCCGTTGAATGGACGGAATTATTTGCAGCTAGTGACGCTGAGTCCAAATGTGACGACGGAGGGCGGGGCGGGCGGCGCCGGCGGACTGCAGGGCGGGGCGCGGAGCCAGACGTCGCTGTCGATTGCCGGGCAGCGGCTGGAGTATAACCGCTACACGTTGGACGGCGTGGACAATACGGATCCGAACTTTAATTCGTATATCATTCAGCCCTCGATCGACGCACTGCAGGAGTTCAAGGTGCAGACGGGTATTTACTCGGCGGAGTTTGGACGCGGGGCGTCGCAAATCAATGTTACGACGAAATCGGGAACGAATCAGTATCATGGCGCGCTGTTTGAGTTTTTGCGCAATTCGTCGTTGGACGCCCGGCAGTGGCTGCAATCGACGGGAGCGAAGAACCCGTTCCGGAGGAATCAATACGGCTTCACGCTGGCCGGTCCGCTTACGATTCCGAAACTTTTCCGCGGGCAGGACCGGCTGTTTTTCATGTCCAATTTCGAGCAGAACAAGGACCGCACGACTTCGTTTGCCCGAACGAACGTGGCAACCGAGGGAATGCGCAATGGCGATTTCACAGGCCAGGCGCGCGCCATCTACGATCCGTTGAGCCGTGTTTATAGCGACGCGGGCGCGGCCGTATCGGCGACTCCGTTCGCCGGGAACACGTTCCCGCGGACTCGGTTGAACGTGGTCTCGCAGCGGCTGCTGGAGTTCTTTCCGGCGCCGACGGTTCCGGGCAATAATCTGGTGGCCAACTACGCCCGGAACGCGCGAAGCACAACCGACAACACGCAATTCAACCAGCGCATAGACTGGAATGAAAGCGACAAGAGTAACTGGTTTGGGCGATTCAGTTGGGGCGACGACGGGTTGCTGAACGGGACGGCGGTGCTGACGGATTCGACGCAGGCGGTGACCGTCGTGCGGCAGGCGATGATCTCAAACACTCGGATTCTGAGTAGTTCGACTGTGAACGAAGCGCGCGTGTCGTGGAACCAGTTCAACAACGATCTGGTGGGTTACTTTGCCAACCAGCGCGATGTGCAAACGGACCTGAAAATTCCCGGACTTTTTTCTTCGAGCCCGCTGGCATACGGTGTTCCAGCGATTGGCCTGGGCGGGGGCATCAGTAGCTTCGGCGGCGTGACGCCGTGGGTTAGCCGCAACAACAGTTTTCAATTCATGGACAATTTCTCGGTTATTCGCGGGCGTCACTCGTTCAAGTTTGGCGGGGAACTGCGGCGGGACCGCTATAACCAGTTCGGCAACCAAAAGGCGACCGGCGAGTTTCTCTTTGATGGACAGGCCACGTTTAACCCGGCCAATCGCGGCGCTACCGGGTTCATCTTCGCCGATTTCATGCTGGGCGAAACATCGACGGCGGCCCGGGTCGCGGCCATGGCCAACGCTATGCTGCGCCGCAGTTCTTTCTACGCCTATGTGCAGGACGACTGGAAAATTACGAAGCGGCTGACGCTGAATATTGGCGTGCGCTATGAGAATCCGCGGCCCTGGGAAGATAAGTACCGGGCCATACTGAATGTGCAGTTATTCGATCCGGGCGTGGGGCCGAACGGGCTGCTTCCGGGTTCGAAGACGCCGATCCTGACGCGGCCCGGCAGCGGAGATTTTTACGATGGCCTTAATTTCCACTTTGCCGATGGGCAGACGACGCAAGCCGGCGACCAGTTTATGGGCCGGGGCCTGGTGAATCCGGATAACAATAACTTCGCGCCGCGGCTCGGCTTATCGTATAGCCCGACGGACCGGTGGACGGTGCGCGCCGGGGCGGGGATTTTCTATGTGCAGGACGCCGGCAACCCGACGTTCGA
>SHUN01000152.1 GCA_009697495.1 Bryobacterales bacterium
TATCCCCGCCCGGTCATAATACTGCTGCGTGTTATGACTCACCCCCAACAAAATCTCATACTCATGCGCGACTCCCAAATCCCGCAAATGCACATGCAACTTCTCCGAATCCGGAAACGAAACGTCCTGCGTCCCGATCAACAGCCGGATCGCCAAATGCCCCAGCCGATTGAAATTCCGCCGCGCCAATGCAAACACATCGTCGGCTTCGGAATACCACTGCGCCAGCTTCGCCACCCACTTCTGCTGATCCGGCGTAACGCCCAAAAAGAAATACCCATCCAACCGGATCCGCCCATACGTTCCCGCAATCGCCAGCACCGACCCAAACATCTCCGGATATTTCAGCGCCAGTTTCAAGGACCCGTTTCCGCCCATCGACATCCCCTCAATCGCCCTCCCAAACGGCGCAGCCTGCGTCCGGTACCGCGAATCAATCAGCGGAATCAACTCTTTGATGATCATCGTCTCCGCCATCACATTCTGCGGCGCCCAATCCCGGTACTCCGACCGCTTCCCCCCATTGGGGATCACCATGATCGTCTGCGGCATCACGCCGGAAGCGATCGCCTTATCCAACAACGCCGCCTGCGCCACTCCCTGCGACTCATGCCCGCCTGCCCCATGCAGCCAGTAGATCACCGGAAACCGCTTCCCCGGCGACGAAACATACTCCGGCGGTAAATAGATATTGAAGCCAACGTCGGTCTTCATCGCCGCGCTCGCGAACACATGATGCGTTACGCCACGCGGCGGATCCTTCGGCGGATTCACCCACGTAATGTCAAAAGCAAGCGGTTCCCGCTGGGCAAACGCCGCCAACGAGAGTACAAATAGCATCAGAATAGCGCCCATTTGTAGATCTTGACACAGATGCAAGAAGACGCCAGCGCTAAAACGTAAACCGCGGCGAAATCTGCATCCGGCGCGGATTCCGCGCTCCGGTCATTTTCTCTGGAAATCCAAAACTCCAGTCGCCTGATAACAGGTTATACTTTCCTGCGGATGACAATTCGTTTCCTTCTCCCGCTTGCTTACGCCGCCGCGCTGGCCGCTCAGCACAGCGACACTGCCCTAAAAAACCCTTTCCAATCCCCCGACGACCGCGCCCGAGGCGGCGCTTTCTACCGTTCCCAATGCGCCAGTTGCCATGGCATCGATGGCAAAGGCGGCGCCAGCGGCCCCAATCTTTCCACCGGCAATTTCCGCCACGCTTCCAACGACGAAGGGGTATTCCGCGTCATCACCAAAGGCGTCGCCGGCACGGCCATGCCCGGCTTCTCCATGAACGGCCGCGAGATCTGGCAAATCGTCTCGTTCATTCGCGGGTTGAGCGCCAGCCGCGCCGTCAACGTGACCGGCGACGCCACCGCCGGCCGGCAACTCTTCACCGCCAACGGCTGCATAAACTGCCATTGGCTCAACGGCGCCGGCGCGGCTCGCGGGCTCGATTTATCAGCCATCGCCACCCGCCTGACGCCCGCGGAAATGCATACCGCGCTCACCGACCCCAGCGCCGAAGTCGCCCCCGAGTACTGGACCTGGCAAGCTACCACCACGGACGGAAAAACACTCCGCGGCCAACGTTTCAACGAGGATACATTTTCCCTCCAAATTCTCGATACCGCCGGCCTCCTCCGCTCTGTCATCAAAGCCGATCTCCGCGAGCAGTCGCTCGACCATCGCTCTCCCATGCCCTCCTTTCGAGACAAGCTAAACGAACAGCAATTGAACAACCTCGTCGCCTACCTCGCGACGCTGCAAGGAGCCGCCAAATGAGATCAGGCACCCCTCTCCGCAACGCCGCAGCACGGGCGCGGAACGCGAGTAGCCGCGAAACGAAGCCCGCCGGCTCCCTCCTCGCCGCACACAACGCCGACTGCCGCCCCGTAAAATCTGGGGCCGGGATCCGCCAAATGAAATTCGCCATTTTCCTCCTCGCCGCCGCCCTCTCCGCCCAGGACGCCAATTGGACCACCTATCACGGCAACTACTCGAGCACCCACCACAGCGCGCTCACGCAAATCACCCCCGCCAACGCGAAAAACCTCGAACTGAAGTGGACCTTCCAAGCCCAGTCGCTCGAGAAGTTTGAGGCCACGCCGCTCGTCGTCGATGGCGTCATGTACCTCACCGAAGCGCCAAACACGGTCGTGGCCCTCGACGCCGCCACCGGTCGCGAATTCTGGATCTACGAACACAAAAACCCCGATGTCACTTACCCCTGCTGCGGCAAAATCAATCGCGGCCTCGCCATCCGCGAGAACACGCTGTACATGGGCACTCTCGATGGCAAGCTGATCGCCATCGACGCCATCACCGGGCAACTCCGCTGGGAAAAGGTGGTAGTCGATTTCAAAGAAGGCTACGCGCTCACCCACGCGCCGTTAATTATCAAGGACAAAGTCCTGATGGGAACTGCCGGCGGCGAACTCGGTATTCGCGGCTTCCTGGCCGCCTTCGACGCCAAGACCGGCAAAGAAATCTGGAAGTTCAAAACCATCCCCGAGCCCGGCGAGCCTGGCCACGAAACGTGGCACAATGACGCCTGGAAGCACGGCGGCGGCCCCATCTGGCTCACCGGCTCCTACGACCCCGCGCTGAATTTAACCTACTGGGGCGTCGGCAACGCCGGCCCCGATTGGAACGCCAAAGTCCGCCCCGGCGACAACCTCTACACCAGTTCCGTGATTGCCCTCGACGCCGACACCGGCAAGTTGAAATGGCACTTTCAGTTCACGCCGCACGACGAGTGGGATTGGGACTCCGTGCAGACGCCGGTGCTTGTTGATCGCGTGTGGCGGGGCCGTCCGCGCAAGCTGCTGCTTTGGGCCAATCGCAACGGCTTTTTCTATCTCATCGATCGCGCGACGGGCGAGTTCCTGCAAGGCACTCCGTTCGTCAAACTGGATTGGGCCACCGGCCTGGATGACAAAGGCCGCCCCGTCCGCGTAGCAGGCAAAGTACCGACCCCGCAAGGCACGGTGATCTACCCCGGCGTGCAGGGCGGCACCAACTGGTTCGCGCCCTCCTACAGCCCGAAGACCGATCTTTTTTACTTGAACGTCTGGGACGACTATTCAGGCACTTACTTCGCCTGGGATCAGGAGTACGAGCGAGGCAAATGGTACGCCGGCGGCGGCATCAAAGCCGACGTGCAATCCGTGCGCCGGGACCGTTTGGCGCGTCGCGATCCGAAGTCAGGCTATGGCGCGGTTCGCGCGTTAAATCCGTCGACGGGCGCCAAGGTTTGGGAGTACAAGATGACCGACGTGAGCGAGGGCGGCATCGTCACCACGGCGGCAAACGTCCTGTTTTCCGGCAACCGGGAAGGCCATTTTTTCGCGCTCGACGCGACGAACGGCAACCTGCTTTGGAACATTTATCTGGGCGGCCAGACGGCGGCTTCGCCGATGACGTATCTGGTCAACGGGAAGCAGCGCGTGACGATCGCGGTTGGCCACACGCTCTATACGTTTGGGCTGCGGGAGTAGCGCAGTGCACCTGACGATCGAATTGGATCGCGAGGACGACGGACGATGGATAGCCGAAGCCGCCGAACTTCCTGGGGTAATGTGTTACGGCCAGACCCGCGACGAGGCAATCAGTAACACCGAGCGGCTTGCCATCGAAGTGATTGCCGACCGCATTGTTCACGGTGAACTCCCATCGTCTTCTCTCGCGGTTTCATTTGTGATTTCCGATGAGCAACTGGCCAGCTACTAAGGCGCGGATCGCACAGGTTCCTTGTCCGGCCGAATTGGCCCGACTACGAGTTCGCGTTTCACGATCAAGCCGAGATCGGCCCACGTATGATGGCGCGAATCGCCAAACACACCGGGCTCGAGCGGAACGACATCTGACTAAAGTTAAGGGACCTTCGGCTTAGCAGGCCCGCGGAACGAACGCTCCACCACGTCGTTAACATCGGTGGAAACGGCGTGATCGCGCCACAGCCAACGCATCATCTCCGGGATCATCGCCCCTCCCTGTTTCTGCCCGTGGCGGCCGATGCCCCAGGCGTAGTTCACGTCGTAGCCCTTGGCTGTCAGCGCCTTCATCAAGCGGACGTTTTGAAAAAACCAGTCGCGATTGGCGTTGTATTCGCCTCCGGGGCGCTGACCTCGGTTGTCGTTGCGCCCGTCAACCAGGAACACGCGAAGAGGCTTTTTTTCGGTGCTGGCGACCAGGTCGGCATACTTGTGGCCGCCGCGTAGATCGACGAAGCTGCCGACGATGCTGAGCACTTTGCGGAACTGATCCGGACGGAACCAGGCGACTGTGAAACCGGCGATGGCGCCGGAGCTGGCACCCGCGACGCCGCGCTGCTCGGGGTCCTTGGAAATGTTGTATTCCTTGTGGATGACAGGCATCAGTTCGTCGACGATGACGCGCGGATATTTGTCTTCGATGGTGTTGTATTCGGCGGGACGGTTGGTGGTGCGGTCGCCCCACTCTTTGGGTGAGGCCTCGGGTTGATCGGGGCGGCGGCCGGGACTGATGAAGACGGCGATCATGACGGGAATCTCGCGGCGATAAATTAAATTGTCCATGACGTTTTGGACGCGGGCATCGCCTTCTGGCGCCATCATGGCGGGGCCGTCCTGCCACACCATGAGACTCGCCGGAATGGCCCGGTCATACTGCGCTGGCACGTAGACGGAGTAAGTGTGCGAGGTTCCCGGATAGGCTTCGCTGGGCAAATTGAATGGCCCCTTGATCACGCCTTTCGGCACGCCTTCCTGGGCGAGCGAATCGGGCCCCAGCTTGTAGTGCATGTCGGTGTTGACGGCTGGAGTTTGAGCGCCAAGCGCGATGGCGAGGGCGAAGAGTAGGACTTTCATCAACGGGCAACGATATCACAGTAGAGGGATGCGGTAGTCGGCGTCGGGCGCGGCGGTGAGGGCGCCATCGGCGGGGACATCAACGCCAGCGTAGTATTTTCCCGCGATTACGACGGGGACATGCGTGTCGAACAACGGCTTGCCGTCGGCGAGGCGGTAGACAGACCACCACTCGACATCCTCCAAACCGCGAGCGACAACGAAGAGTTCGTCATTCAGCGCGCGGCCGTCAACGCCCTCGACTTTTTTGGCGTGGATGAGGAGGAGGAGAAGTGGGGGCGAAACGGGCACCCGCGGAAATGCCTGCAAAGTAGTGTCCAGCGGTAATAGCATATGAGAACATGCCGACTCCATCTCGTCGAGACTTTCTACGGCTAACCGCCGCGCCCTTGTTGGCCCAGTCTTCGGCGAAGCCGAATGTGATTGTGATTTTGACGGACGACCAAGGCTACGGCGACTTTTCGTGCCATGGAAATCCGATTCTGAAGACGCCGAACATGGATGCTATTCATAGCGAAAGCGTGCGGTTTGTCGATTTCCATTCAGCGCCGATGTGCACGCCGACGCGCGGGCAATTGATGACGGGCGTGGACGCGTTGAAGAATCGGGCCACATCGGTGACGGCGGGGCGGGCCGTGCTGCGGCGGGATCTGCCGACGATGGCCGATGTGTTCAAACAGAACGGGTACCGGACCGGCATTTTCGGCAAGTGGCATTTGGGGGACAACTATCCGTATCGGCCCATGGACAGGGGCTTTGACGAGGCCCGGTATCACTTGGGGTTTGGGATTTCTTCGGCGCCGGAGTTTAGCAATGACTACTTCAACGGGCGGCACCGGCATAACGGCGTCGTGAAAAAGTTCGATGGGTACTGCGCGGACTTTTGGTTCCGCGAGGCGATGACGTGGATGAAGCAAAAGCAGGGGCCGTTCTTCTGCTACATTCCGACGAACACGCCGCATGGTCCGGCGTGGGTGGACCCGAAGTATTCAGAGCCCTATAACAAGCCGATGCTGCCGAAGGATTTCTTCGGGATGATTGCGAATGTGGACGAGAATCTGGGGAAGTTGGATACGTTTTTGCGCCAGGAGAATTTGCGGGAGAACACGATCGTGGTGTTCCTGACCGACAACGGCGCGACTGCCGGATTCAACGTGCATAACGCGGGAATGCGGGGGCGAAAGACGCAGTATTATGAGGGCGGGCATCGCGTGCCGTGCTTTGTGCGGTGGCCGAAGGGCGGGTTGCGGAAGCCGTCGGATTCCCGCGTGCCGGCGCAAATGCAGGATATTCTGCCGACGCTGATTGACCTGTGCGCTTTGAAAAAGCCCGCTGTTTCCTTTGACGGGCGGAGCCTGGCGCCGATATTAACGGGCAAGGCGGAGGACATCGGCGACCGGATGCTGATCGTCCAGTATGGGCAGATTCCGAAGAAGTTTGAGGCGACCGTGATTTGGGGTAAATGGCGGCTGGTGAATGGCACCGAGCTGTACGATATTCATGCCGATCCGGCGCAGGAGCGGGATGTGGCGGCGGCTTCGCAGGACGTGTTGGCGCGGATGCGGGCCCACTACGAAAAGTGGTGGGCGCCGATTGAGCCGACTTTGAAAGACTTTTTGCCGATCTCGATTGGGGCGCCGCAGGAGAATCCGGTGGTGCTTTGTTCGAGCGATTGGGAGGAAGTTTACGCCGACAATCCGGGGCATGTTTCGAGCGCGGCGGGCGGGCCGCAGGGCGGGCCGTGGAACGTGTTTGTGGAGCGCGGCGGGGAGTATGAGATCCGGCTGTTGCGGTGGCCGCCGGATTTGAATTTGGCTCTGACGGCGGGCAGGGAGGCGCAGAAGATGACGTTGGGGCAGTTGCCTGCGGGCAAGGCTGTGCCGATTGCGGGGGCGCGGTTAACGGTGGCTGGGCAGAAGTTATCGGCTTCGACCCGTTCGTCCGACACTTTTGCGACGTTCCGCGTGAAGTTGACGGCGAAGACGAAGTCGAAATTGCATGGGTGGTTTGTGGACGGGCAGGGGGCGGATGTTTGCGGGGCGTTTTATGCGGTGGTTCGGATTACAACGTAGCGTTGAGGGCGCGGACTCGGGCGAACTGC
>SHUN01000153.1 GCA_009697495.1 Bryobacterales bacterium
ACCATTTGGGTGACCTCCTTGGGGCCGGTCCGCGAAGCTGAAATCTTCGCGGCACTACTGTTTTACCCCATGTTCTCGAGGTCACCAAATGGTTCACCGCGTTTCCGCCCGCAAACGCGGGCACGAAGCTGTGCATAGCTCAGGTTGTATTTGAGATGCAATATAAAATTTCCGGGAGACATTCAATGAGTTCCTTGTACGAACAACTGGGCGGGCAACCCGCCGTAGACGCCGCGGTGGACATTTTCTACCGCAAGGTATTGAGCGATGACCGCATCAGCGCCTTTTTCGAAGGCGTGGATATGGACAAGCAGATCGGCAAGCAAAAAGCCTTTCTGACGATGGCCTTTGGAGGGCCGCATAACTATACGGGCAAGGATATGCGCACGGCCCATGCGCCCCTGGTTGCGCGCGGCCTCGACGATAGTCATTTCGACGCCGTGGCTGAAAACCTGATCGCGACGCTGCAGGAATTGGGAGTGGGGCAGGACCTGATTGACCAGGTGGTGGCGATCGCCGACTCTACGCGGAACGACGTCCTGGGGCGCTAATCGGATGCCCACGTTTACCTATTCCGGGGCGGCTTACCCTGCCGCCCCAGGAGAAAGCGTATTGGAGGTTTTGCTGCGGCAGGGCGTGGAAATCTCCAACTCGTGCCGCTCGGGGGCGTGCCAATCGTGTCTGCTGCGGGCGGCTGCCGGGGCCGTTCCCGCAGTCGCCCAGCAAGGCTTAAAGGCCACGTTAATCGAGCAGGGATATTTCCTTTCCTGCGTCTGCCGGCCGGAGACGGACCTGTTTCTGGAGCCTGCGGGAGGCTTGGAAATCGCGGCGACAATCGCCGCCCTGGAACGGCTGACGCCAACGGTAATGCGGGCGCGATTGCGAACCGCGGCGCCGTTGGATTATCGCCCTGGACAGTACATCATCCTCAGGCGCGCCGATGGTTTGGCACGCAGTTATTCCCTGGCGAGTCTGCCGGAGGACGGCACGCTGGAATTGCACATCCGGCGCGCGCCGCAAGGGCGAATGAGCGGATGGCTGTTTGACGAAGCGCGGGAGAACGAGGGCGTCAGCATTCGCGGACCCGCCGGCGACTGCTTCTATACCGCTGGCAAGCCGGAGCAACCGTTACTGCTCGCCGCCACCGGAACCGGCCTGGCGCCGTTGGCCGGCATCTGCCGGGACGCCGTGAAGCAGGGGCACCGCGGCTCCATTCATCTCTATCACGGAGCGCTGCGGCGCGATGGGCTGTATCTGCAGGACGAACTGCGGGATATCGCGCAGGCAAATGCCAACGTTCATTACCGGCCCGTTGTGCTGGAAGCCGATGGCGCGATCGACAAAGTGATCGCGGCCGATCATCCCAAACTCAGCGGTTGGCGCGGCTTCGTCTGCGGCGATCCTTCCATTGTCCAAATGCTCAAAAAGAAGTTTTTTATCGCCGGGATGGCAAGCCGCGAGATTTTCGCCGACGCTTTCGTGGAGGCCCCGTGCAGTTGACCATGCACACCGATTACGCGTTGCGCGTGCTGCTCTATCTGGCCCACTTTCCAGACCGTCGAATTGGCACCCGCGAGATCAGCACGGCATATGGGATTTCAAAGAACCATCTGGTGCGTGTCGTGCAGACACTGGCCGAAAACGGCTTTGTTCATGCCACTGTGGGCCGCTCCGGCGGCGTGGAATTGCGGCGCGCCCCGAAGGATATTTGCATCGGAGATGTCGTCCGCGCGACGGAGGCGTCCTTCCGGCTAGTCGAATGCCACGACGCCGTCAACAACACCTGCCCCATCGTGCCGGTGTGCGGACTGAAGGGATTGCTCGATACCGCGCTAGCCGCGTTTTTGGCCGAGCTGGACAAGCAAACGCTCGCCAGTCTGGTGGAGCCGCGCAGCCGGGGAAAATTCGTGCAACTGGTATCGCACTAACGCACTCACTTCCCCCCGGAAATTTCGCCGTGCGGCTTCTTCTGGCTGATCTCTTCATGCACCAGCACCGCCTGCCCGGCCAGCCCGTCGCCGATCCACGTCTTCGATTGCGGTGAGAACTTCAGCGCCGCTTCCAGCGTCTTCGCCATCCCCATTTTCTGAATGTCGTCGACGCCCTTGCCGGACTGGATCAAGCCCTGCACGCCCGCGTAAATCTCTTTCATGAACTTGCCCTGGCCCGTAATAACTTCCGTGCCGCCGGGGCGGCCATGCCCGGGAAGTACATGCTTGATCTTGCGCTTTCCGGCGGCATCGGCCACTTTCGGCCAGTTAGCAATATCCGCATCGGCCATATAGTTAAACGGGCCGTTGGCAATGGCGTCGCCTGTCGCCAGCACCTGTTCCTTCGGCAAATATACGAACCCGTCGCCGCGCGTGTGCGCCCAGCCAAAGTAGTGAAATTCCACGCGCCGCGTGCCATCGTCCAGCACGAAGGGCGTCGTGTCGAATGTCTGCTTCGGCGGTTCGGCCGTCGTGCGCTTGAGTTCCTTCACGTCTGCGCGATTGGTCTCCATCCAACGCTTCGGCTCGTAGCGCTTCATCTCCTGCGCTACGCCTATATAGGCCAGCGTCGTCGCGCCCATCTCCGTCCAGACGGCGTTTCCGTAAGCATGGTCGCCGTGGTGGTGCGTGTCGAAAACGTACTTGATCGGCTTGCTGGAAACCTTCTTCGCGTCGGCCGCGGCCAGGCGCGCGCCGGAGGGGAAGTTAGCATCCACGATAATCAGATAGTCCTTCATCTCGATGATGATGTTATTGCAATGCCCCTCTTTCTTGATGTCTCCTTCGCGGAACCACACCCCAGGCACGATCTGCTGAACCGTGTTCGGTTGCGCGGTGATGCCGGACGTGAAGAAGACGGAAACGATGAGCGCGGCAAAGCCGCTAAGCAGGATTATTCGGCCACGAGTCATGGGAGAAAGTATACAGTAGAAACAGTGAAATCATGAAGACACTTTTTGCGGCCATCACTCTTTTCGGCGCTACGTTCCTCATCATGCGCGGCGGCCCGGTGCCGGAATTCCGCGATCTTTTCAACGGCCGGGACCTCACCGGCTGGGTCAACGTCAACACCGCGCCCGACACATGGAAGGTCAAGGACGGAACGCTTATCTGTTCCGGCCATCCCATCGGCGTCATGCGCAGCGACAAGCAGTATGAGAACTTCATCCTCCACATCGAGTGGCGCCACATGGAGCCGGGCGGCAATTCGGGCGTGTTCCTCTGGAGCGCCGCGCGGCCAGGCGAGAAGAACCGTTTGCCCGATGGGTTGGAAGTCCAGATGCTCGAGATCGAATACCCGGAGATGCACAAGCGGGATGGCGTGCCGCTATCGCTGGGCTACGTGCATGGCGACCTGTTCGGCGTGGGCGGCGTGACCGTTGTCCCCGACAATCCGCGCGGGCCGCGCAGCAGTTCGCTGGAAAATCGCTGCCTCGGGCGCGGCAACTGGAATACGTACGATGTCGTCGCCGTCGACGGCGTCGTGAAGCTTTCCGTGAACGGCAAGTTCGTCAATGGCATCAGCCGCTCGACGCAGAAAAAAGGCTATCTGTGCCTGGAGTCGGAGGGTGCCGAGATCCATTTCCGCAACATCAAAATCATGGAGCTTCCCTCCGGTGTCACGTCGCCGCAACAGAGCGCGCCGGAGCTTTAGAGCGGCGCCAGCTCCATCTGAGCGGTCTGGCACGCGCCCCGTTCCGTTGGAATCGCAAGTGACTCGTTGGGTGGAGCAGCCCAAAGTCCTTCCTCGCACGCTGGACTATTAGACATCGAAATCGTAAGGGATATCCACTTCGGTGTAACTGCCGGGCTGGAAGCCTTCACCGCGATGACCACTCGCGAAACGTGCGGCTCGATCAAACTCCAACGCCCCTTCCCGAGAACAACGATAGAGATTCTTCGCCCAGACAGGTTCTGCTGATATCCGATATTTTTGTCCGTCGTAACCAGCACTTCAAAACCGGCGGCTTCGGCTTCGCTCAACAAATCGCCGTTCTCCAACTCCGCCCAACCCCGAGAGCGAGCTTCCGTTACCATGTGCTCGCCAATCAGAAAACGGGCCAGAGTTCGTGGCGTCCCGTTATCGAAAAGAATCAACATTACCGATGGGCCGCGACCGGCGATTCCGTGCTCCGCGCCGCGAACTGCAATACGGCCTCAACCTGCTCGCGCGTGACGCCGAATTCCTGGATCAGCTGAGCTACGCTCATGTCCTGCAGGTTCTCGAAGACCGCCGAAACAGGTGTGCGCGTTCCGCGAAACACCACAGCACCACTCCGCTTGCCGGGAACGCGTTCCACGGCGGAGCATTCCGACCAGTCTAAATTTGCCATACAGAAGCCTCCCTCTATAGAGTACATGGGCGAAACCGGACCGGCACAGCCACGCAAACGTATAGAAGCCGCAACTGGGCGTAGTCACCCACGATCCTCTTCCTGCCCACGCGGCGCACCGCCGCTCCCCGAAGCCCCAGCTTTCTGCCGAGGAGATTGTTCAGGACTGGCCGAGCCTTCAGCTCCCCGATGTCTACCAGGTCATCGGCTACTATTTGAAGCATGGTTCCGAAACGGCCCAATACTTCGAAGAACGCGACCGTGAAGAGAAAGAGTTACTGGCTTCGAATGAAACAGAATGGGCGCCTCGCGGGCTTCGTGAGCGGCTGTTAGCCCGGCGAAACGCCATCATTCGCGGAATTCTCGGGCGCGTCCTGGCGTTCGATATCGTAAGGGCGCAAGATAACCCTCAAATCTCCGGCCAGAACGATGTCGTGTTGCTCGAATGCGCTACCAATGAAGGCCGAATTGCAGTTACACACGATATTTCGACGATGCTACCGGCAATACGTGATTTTGTTGGTTTCCACGTCATTGGTGTACTCGATCCATTCAGCCATGGCGCGTTTGCATGTTAGACTACCCAGTGACGATTTTATGCATGCTGGACCGGTTCCGGCATTACGCTCTCATTGCAAGGAGTTATTATGCCAGTTGCGGCGACTTGCCCTAGTTGTGGTGCGCCGTTAAGCGAGACATCTGTTTTGGCGCTGGCACCCGTTTGTAGTCATTGCGGTGTGGTGATAACGAGTATAGGCGGGAGTCTGGGGTTGACCAGCGCTTATGGAATCGGCGACGCGTCAATTACGCGCAGGCGTGTGGAGGCGGATTTGGACGTATTTCGCGAGTATCAAACGAAATACAGAGGAATGAAGGAGGCCTGTAAACAGCAGTTGGATTGGAGTGTGGAACGATATGCGCAGCTTCCGCGCCCACCGGAGTTTTTGAAATTGGAGGATGTGCCTCCTTTTTGGAAGGGATTTATGGCAGGGGGAACCGGATGCGTTTTCTGGTTTTACAGCCTATTCTCAACGTTGCTAACGGTGATCGGTGTCGCGCTGCACGGGCCAAGCTCGTCCAATGTTTTCGAAATATTCCTCAATGGAGGGTTCTTTCTTAATTGGGTGCCGCTGCTGGGGATGGTTATATATAGCGCCTCGAAGCATCTCCGTGTAAAAAACGCCAATGGTAACAAGCCCCTGGAGAACGCCCGCCGGAAAAAGGCCCACGAAGCCGCAGTGGCCGCCGCATTGAAAGCGGCAATTCCACTCAAGGAAGCCCAAGACCATCGCCTCCGCTGTCAAATCCGTGATCTGGAAGGTCTCGCCAAAACCGTCGACGAGAAGGCGGCTGAGATTCGCCGAATTCTGGCGACGCTCCAATGATCCGCCACCACCCCCATCCGGAAACCGCAACTGCAGCCTTGTATGCGGCTGATACGGCCGCGGCGCCGCCACCTTTTCATCCAAATTCACACCCAATCCCGGATGATCCGGCGGCTGCGCAAAGCCTGGCTTATAATCGCTCCCGCCCCCATAAAACAGATCCCTTCAATAATCCACCGCCATCATCAACGGACTCACGCTTGAAGCATGGCCGCACCGCAAGTAAAAACTCGCCGGCATCGCCGCCAGATCCGGCACGTCGCGCATGCACCCGTCCACTAAAATCCCCGCCCCGCCCCGCATCAAAAATCGTGTCGTCACCATCGCCCCCGACACCGTCGACCGCGTCTCGCCGCCCGCATCAAACACCAGCACATCCCCCGGCTGCGCTTCCTCCGCCGTCCGGTAATTCAACTGCGGACCCGCCGCATAGATCTTCTCCCGCAAGTCCTTCCGGTTCGGCAAATACCGCGCCGTTCGCGCCCTTCCCACCAGTCGCCGATCCCCGTTCAACGGCGTCAATTCATTGATAAAACACAAAGGATAACCCTCCTGCGTCACCGCCGACCACGCCGCCTCCAGCCCCACCTTCATCAGCTTCCCGAACAGCACGCGGTCCGCCGCGCTCAGCTTATCGGCAACGTGCCTGGGTATCGTCCGCTCCGGCGCCTCCACCGTAATCTGGGCGAACAGTCCGCCGGCAAGCAAAAGCAAATACACAAATCGCATCCCTTAAGACTATACGCCACGCAAACCCATCATAATGGGTTCATGCTCCGCACTCTCGCCCTCCTCCTGGCCGCCGCCATCCTCCCCGCCCAGCCACCCTCCAACTGGCAAGCCGCCACCACTCTCCCCGGCCTCGACATGAAGGGCCTCACCCTCGCCCAGCAAAAGGTTGTCCTCACCATCCTCCGCGATTCCACCTGTCCCTGCGGCTGCCCCATGCAGCTCGCCCAGTGCCGCGTCGAAGACCCCGCTTGCTCGCAAAGCCTCACCCTTTCCACCCTCGTCCTCGAAGCCGCCGCCAACAAAACCGCACCCGAAATTCGCAAACTTCTCGCCGACTCCGCCCTCGTCAAAGCCGGCACACAGCGCGACCGCATTCTCCTCGACCCCGTCTCCATCAACATCCTCGGCGCGCCCTTCAAAGGCCCCGCCAACGCCAAAATCACCATCGTCGAATTCTCCGATTTCCAGTGTCCCTTCTGCGTCAAAGC
>SHUN01000154.1 GCA_009697495.1 Bryobacterales bacterium
AAAGTGCGTATCAGTTTCATAGACAGGTGTCGTCTTACCCAAAACAATTGTTTCACATTTTGTTTTAGGTTCCCATCCGGACGCAATCGTCCTGACAGGATGTTTTTTCTGGTTTTGAAGGGAGCGCGGAAGCGGAAGGTGGGAATCGCCTACCGTACAGGCCAAACGATCTACGGGCAGAATAGCATCCATTTCTTGTTTTGTACATCACATAATAGTAGTTGCCGCATGTTCGGAACCCTTAAGGAACAAATCGAAACCGTCTTCCGCGAAGACCCCGCCGCCAAAAGCGTCGCCGAGATTCTTCTCTGTTACCCCGGCGTCCACGCCGTCCTCTTCCACCGCCTTGCAAATCCCCTCTACAGGGCCGGCGTCCCTCTCATCCCCCGCCTGATTTCCCAAGCCGCTCGCTGGTTCACCGGCATCGAAATTCATCCCGGCGCCACCATCGGCCGCCGTTTTTTCATCGATCACGGAATGGGCGTCGTCATCGGCGAAACCGCCGAAATCGGTGATGATTGCCTCCTCTATCAAGGCGTCACTCTCGGCGGCACCGGCAAGGAATCCGGGAAACGCCACCCGACGCTTGGCAACCACGTTGTCGTCGGCGGAGGCGCCAAAGTCCTCGGCAACATCCGCATCGGCAACCACGCCCGCATCGGCGCAGGCAGTGTCGTCATCCATTCTGTCCCCGAAAACTGCACCGTAGTGGGCATCCCCGGCAAAATCGTCCGCTCCCGCGCGGGCGTCACTGAGCCTCTCAATCATGGCGAACTCCCCGATCCTGAAGGCCAGGCCATCGCCGATCTCAACCGCCGCGTCGCCGATCTCGAAGCCCAACTGAAAGAGTTTGCCGAATCTCAGCTCTTATCCAACAAATCGCGCGCCATGTAAAATCCCGCTACCGAGTGCATCTCCGTGATCGCTCCCCCTCGTACGTGGTCCAACACCTGTCCCCAATCCATCACTAAAACGGCGTCAATCTCGGCGTCTACCGCGCTTACTTCCGGCCTGTCGCTCGACTCCAAATAGACCACCGTGCATGTCGCCTTCAGCCACGCCGCCTGCGCATCGAACGTCCCCAATACGCGCGCCTTCGACCCATGAAAACCCGTCTCTTCTTTAAACTCCCGCAGCGCCGCCTCCTCGGCCGTCTCGCCCTCATCAATAAATCCCGCCGGAAAACTCAAATGGTCTTTCCCGCTGCCAGGCCGAAATTCCCGTACCAACACGAGTCCTTTGCGCGATTCCCCGATCACAAGCACATACGATGGCTTTTCAATCACCCAGTAACTCGGCAGCCGCTTTCCTCCGGGCAATTCGTAGTCGTTCTCCCGCAGCGTCAGCCAGCAATTTGAAAGATGCAGTCGCGATTCCAGTAATTTTCAGGCCACTTAGTTAGAATAGCGTGGTGCGTCAATTCTTCCTTTTACTCACCGCTCTCCCGCTGCTCGCCATCGAAAGCACGCGCATCTGGGATGCCGCTCCTCATAGCGCCTTCACGGACCTGATCCGGCACAAAAATCAATGGCTCTGCCTTTTCCGCGAAGGCCGCGGCCACGTCTCCACCGATGGTTCCATCCGCGTTCTCACCAGCCGCGACGGCCAAAAATGGCAATCGATCGCCCATCTCACGCTGCCCAATCTCGATCTCCGCGACCCCAAAATTACTCACAATCCCAAAGGCGAATTGATGCTCACCGCCGCCGCCGCCCGCCGCGAACGCGACGGCCAAACTCCTGTCCCGCACGACACCATGGCATGGTTCTCCAAAGACGGCAAAACATGGTCCGAACCAACCAAAATCGGCGATCCAAACTTCTGGCTCTGGCGCGCCTCCTGGCACAAAAATCAAGTACTCATGGTCGGCTACCCCACCAATACCCGTAACGGCGTCTCCCGCCTCTATTCCTCCACCAACGGCCGCAAGTTCGAAACCCTCATCCCCGATTTCGTCAAAGAGGGCTTCCCCAACGAATCCACTATCATCTTCCAAAAAGACGGTACCGCTCTCTGTCTCGTCCGCCGCGATGCCAAAGGAGTCAACGCTTTGCTCGGAACCGCCAAGCCCCCCTACAAAGACTGGAAATGGGCCGATGTCGGCGCCCGCGTCGGCGGTCCCAATTTCATCGAACTGCCCGATAAACGGTTAATCGGCGTCGTTCGCCTCTACGACAACAAAACCCGCACATCCATCGTCGAACTCAACGCCAACGGCGGCATCAAGGAACTCGAAACCCTGCCTTCAAACGGAGATTCCAGCTACGCCGGCCTCGTCTGGCATAAAGACGAACTCTGGATCAGCTACTACAGCTCCCACGAAGGCAAAACGTCCATCTATCTCGCCCGCTGGAAGCCCTAACGCCGCGGGATCAATTCCGTCAATTTGGCTACGTCGCCGGCCTTTACCAGCCACGCCATGGATGCCTCTTTCGAGGCATTCTCAATCTTTTGCCGTGCCCAAGCCGGTAAGGGTCCGAATCGATTTTCCAACACCACCAGCAGAGCGTCCCGAACTCCCCGAATTTCGCCCTCGGCCTTCCCCTCGGCCTTCCCCTCGGCCTTCGCAACTTTTTTCGCTTGCCGAAACGTCGGATACTGCATCCAGTCTATCGTCACGCCCATATTCTCAACCTCCTGCTCCACTATTGTCCCAAATTTTCGCAGCCCCGCAAGTATCAGCATATACCGCAACGCCCGCTCACGCCGCTCCGGAACCATCTTGGCGATCCGCTCCAAAACTCCTCTGACCACCCCTTGCGGATCACTCGTCCCTCCCAATAACGCCAACACCTGATCCCCAAACAGCGAACTCGCCACCAGCTCCTCCGCCCGCCATTCGCGAATGTCCTGCACCGTAAATGAAAACCGCAACGACTCCAAAACCAGCGAATTCGCCATCCGCAGCCGGGGCGTTCCCACATAAATCACCACCTGCCGCACCGGCCTCCGATAACGCCGCCAAAGCAGGAGGTAATACTCCAGCATCCGCAGCGCCATGTCCCTGTCATTCGAACTCTGCAACTCGATATGCAACAACGTCCCATCCGCCAACAGCAAAACCAAATCCAGCCGCCGCTCCTGCACCGACGGCAACTCTACGTTCAGAAACTCAACCACCGGCACCCCACCGGTCAACTTCAACAACAAGCTCGTCGGGTATTGCTGAAGAAACTCCTTCATCATCGCGTCAAATTTCAAAACGGCACCTCCGCGCATTCTCCGCAATCACCGCTAACTCCATTTCCGTAAATCCCATCTTACGCGCCACTTCAAATTCCCCCGCCAGCGAACACCCAAATATCGCCGGATCATCCGAATTCAAAGTCACCATCACCCCCGCGTCAAATAACGCCCGCAACGGATGCGCCGCCAACGAAGCAACCGCCCCTGTTCGCAAGTTACTGGTCGGGCATACCTCCAACGCAATCCCGCGCTCCCGCAAAACCGCCATCAACGACGCATCCTCAACCGCCCGTATCCCATGCCCAATTCGGTCCGCCCCCATCCGCACCATCTCCCAAACATTCTCCGCCGTCGAAGTCTCTCCCGCATGAGGCGTAAATTTCAATCCCGCCTCCCGCGCCATAGCCACCGCCCGCGCAAATTCCGAAGCCGGCCGCGCCGTCTCATCCCCGCCAATCCCAAACGAAACAATCCCCTCTGAAACATGCCGCCCCGCCCACTCCGCCACACGCTCCGCCGGCTCCCCCCCAAACTGCCGGACAACATCCACATTCCATCGCACCTCCAAAAGCGCCCCCGCCGCAGCCTCCCGCAAAGCCCCCCAAACCGCATCCAAACTCTGCCCCTTCCACTCCACTACCCCAGCCGAAAAAATCACTTCCGCATAACGAACGCCCTGCGAAGCTAACGACTCGAACAACGCCGAAGCCGCCAACGAATAATCCTCCGGCCCCCGCAACCGCCGCGCCGCCGCCTTAAACGCTTCAATAAATCCACCAAACGAATCGAAGCGATACAACCCCATCGCCTCCTCCAAAGTCAACGACGGATCCAACCGGCAAAGCAGCTCCGGCGTCAACGATCCCTCTAGGTGTACATGCAATTCCGTATCGGCACTTATCACAATTGCCATAATAGCCGTATGTCCCCAGAAGAAATCAACGCTATCGTCGGCGGATACCACGCCGACGCCTTCCGCATTCTGGGACCCCACCACACGGAAACCGGCTGGACCGTCCGCGCCTTCCTCCCGCACGCCATCTCCGCCACCCTCCTACTCGCCGCCAAAAACGTCGAAATGCAACGGATCCACGAAGCCGGTTTCTTCACCGCTGATCTCAATGCCGATCCGGCAAACTACCAACTGAAAATCCATACCATCCAAGGCCACGAAGAAACCATCGACGACCCCTACCGCTTCGGCCCCATCATTTCCAATTTCGATCTCCACCTACACACCGAAGGCACTCTCAACCGCGCCTGGGAAACCTTCGGCGCCCACCCCCAAGCCATTGACAACGTAACAGGCGTCCGCTTCGCCGTCTGGGCCCCCTCCGCCCTCTCCGTCACCGTCACCGGCGTCTTCAACGATTGGCACACCCGCCGCCATCCCATGCGCCTCCGCGACGGCGGCGTCTGGGAACTCTTCATCCCCGGCATCCAGTCCGGCGACGTCTACAAATACAACGTCAAAAGCCGATTTAACGACTCCGAACAGCTTAAGTGCGACCCCTACGCCTTCCGCGCCGAAGTCCCTCCCCTTACCGCCAGCGTCGTCCATCAATGGACCGGCTACCAATGGCACGACAAATCCTGGCTCGACGCCCGCGAAAAAACTCAGTGGCTCGAAGCCCCCATGAGCGTCTACGAAGTCCACCTCGAAAGCTGGATGAAGGATGCTGACGGCAACCCCCTTACCTACCGCCAGTTCGCCCACACCCTCGTTGAATACGTCAAGCGCCTCAACTACACCCACATCGAGCTGATGCCCATCATGGAGCATCCCTACTCAGGCTCCTGGGGCTATCAAGTCACCGGCTTCTTCGCCGCCACCTCCCGCTTCGGCCCCCCGGAAGACTTCATGTTCTTCGTCGATTCCTGCCACCAAAACAACATCGGCGTCCTCCTCGATTGGGTCCCCGGCCATTTCCCAAAAGACGCCCACGGCCTCGCCTGGTTCGACGGTACCGCCCTCTACGAACATGCCGATCCCCGCCAAGGGGAACACCGCGGCTGGGGCACCAACGTCTTCAACTACGGCCGCAACGAAGTCCGTACTTTCCTTGTCTCCAATGCCGTCTTCTGGCTCGAACACTTCCATCTCGATGGCCTCCGCGTCGACGCCGTCGCCTCCATGCTCTTCCTCGATTACGGCCGCGAAGGCGGCGACTGGGTCCCCAATCAACACGGCGGACGCGAAAATCTAGAAGCCGTCGAGTTCCTCAAACAGTTCAACATCGCCGCCCACAAAGTCCCCGGAGCCATCACCATCGCCGAAGAATCAACCTCCTTCGGCGCCGTTACCCACCCCGTCTATCTCGGCGGTCTTGGCTTCACCATGAAGTGGAACATGGGCTGGATGCACGACATGTTCAACTACTTCAAACAGGAACCCGTCTTCCGCCGCTTCCACCAAAATCACATTACATTCAGCCTCCTCTACGCCTTTACTGAAAACTTCCTGCTCCCCATCTCCCACGACGAAGTCGTCCACGGTAAATCATCCCTCCTCGGTAAAATGCCCGGCGATGAATGGCAGCGCTTCGCCAACGTCCGCGCCTTCTTGGGCTACATGTACGGCCACCCCGGCAAAAAACTCCTCTTCATGGGCCAGGAACTCGGACCCTACGCCGAATGGAACTGGGAAACTCAAATTCCCTGGGAACTTTTGGAGTTCGAACTCCATCGAAAGCTACAGACGCTAATCGCGGAGTTGAACCGGCTTTACAAGTCCGAACCCGCCCTCTACCAGGTCGACACCAGTTTTAACGGCTTCGAGTGGATCGATTTCCGCGATGTCGATGCCTCCGTCATCGCCTTTCTCCGCCGCGCCAAGGACCCAAATGATTTCCTGGTCTTCGCCTGCAACTTCACGCCCCAGCCCCGTCACTCCTACCGCATCGGTGTCCCCAGCGACGGCAACTACATCGAACTCCTCAACACCGATTCCAGTCAGTACGGCGGCGGCAACATGGGCAATTTCGGCTGGCGCAATGCCGACCCCGTTCAATCGCACGGCCACCCATTCAGTCTGTCGTTAACTCTGCCCCCGCTCTCCGTCGTCGTGTTCAAACCAGAAAAACTAGAATGAACCAGGCCGCCTTCATTAACGTGGCTCTCCTCGCCCTCTTCGGCCTCCAGCACAGCCTCATGGCCCGAAAGTGGTTCAAGGAGAAAGTAAATCTCCCCAAGCCCCGCCGTACCTACGCCCTCGCCACCGTAGCCATACTCATCCTCATCGCCCGCTGCTGGCAGCCCATGCCTGAACTTGCCTGGCAGTTCCAAGGCGCAGTCGCCATCGGCCTCTACATCGTCTGGACTCTCGGCCTCCAACTCATCCTCTTCGGCGCCATGTCCATCAACGCCCGTGAACTCCTCGGCCTCGCCGAACCCCGCCCCGCCGAATTTCACACGCCGTTTTTATACACCATCGTCCGCCACCCCATCTATCTCGGCGCCATTTTCGTCCTCTGGTCCACACCCGCCATGACTCACGGCCGGCTCCTCTTCGCCTCCGCCATGACGCTCTATATCCTCATCGGAATCCAGTTCGAGGAACGCGATCTCGAACGCGTGTTCGGCGACGTCTACCGCGTCTACAAAATGCGCGTCCCCATGCTCATCCCTTCACTTCGAAGACCACTTCCACTTCCACCGCCGCCCCGGTAGGCAGCGACGCAAACCCCAGCGCCGACCGCGCGTGATACCCGTCCGACGTCTT
>SHUN01000155.1 GCA_009697495.1 Bryobacterales bacterium
CCCCCTGGCAACGAGCTTATGTGGAACGGGTCATCGGTACCATTCGCCGCGAGTGCCTGGACCACGTAATCGTGTTCGGCGAACGGAGCTTGTACCGTCACCTGCAAAGTTTCGTGGACTACTATCATCGGAGCCGGACACACCTGGGATTGGAGAAGGACACACCGGAGCCGCGCCCGATTCAATCGGCGGACATGGGGCGGGTTATTGCGATGCCGGAAGTCGGCGGACTCCATCATCGGTACGAGCACCGCGCCGCATAACGATATCTTCGGCGCGACTCCATCCGCACTTGGCCGGGGTCCCTGCGCAAGCCTCCTAACGGTCACCGGGGCCGCAGTCAGTGAAGCGTGGTAACAGGCCTTGCCAGCCGACGACGCGGGGCGAGTGAAGTCCAAAGGCTCTCCCTCAAAGCCCCCAAAGGCTGTGGATCCAGGCCGATCAGACCTCAAGATGAGGTTTCCGAGAACGAGCGTTGCAGAACACCGAGCTGATGACGGAGAGCCAGAATCTCAAGCTGAAGCGCCGTACGATGGCGAAAGAACGCCATGAAAGCCGCCGCGAGCGCCACCAACGGAGGCGAACAAGGGAATCGAAGGAAGAAAGGGAACCCCCAATTTATCAGCAACTTCGAGGTTTGCGAGAACTACAGATTATCTCCCGCTGTTTCAGATAGATCGAGTTTCCGGGCCATACGGGGTCGAAGGCCAGTGCCGTAGAAGAGCACCAAGAATGCGCGCATCGTATGTGGCTCGATGTGGGCGCTCGGATGATAAGCTGAGTTGCCGCTTCGCGGCAGCTCCATTGCGAGACAGGCGGGTGCGAGACTTGCGGGTTAGAACCGAATCCGGCCCTGCAACTGTAAAAACCGGTTCCGCGTGTTGGTCTGTGAGGTAATGCGGCCGAAATCAGTCGAAAACGGGTTCAATCCGGGGTCGCCGAACTGCGTCCGGTTCTGAATGTTTAACGCGTCCACGCGGACCTGGAACGTTACCCGTTCCCGGATGCGAAAGTCACGCTGTAGATTTACGTTCCACTGGTTGGTCATATCGGCCCGCACGCCGTCGATGCGTGTCGGAAACACGCGGCGATGGAATGCGGCGGGCCCCCTGGCGGCCACGGTCTCAAAACCGCTGGGGTTGAACCATCGGTCGAGTGTCCGGTCGCCGCCGTTGATGCTCGCAGTGTCGCCGGAATAAAATAGGTTTCCCCAGTTCAACAACGGTCCCGGTTGCCATTCGTACGTGGCCGCCGCCTGGAACCCTCCAAAGGCATGGCTCAACAAGCCATCTCGCGCCCATCTCCGCCCCTTTCCAAAGGGAAATTCATAGATGCCGGTTGCGGTGACGCGATGCGGCCGGCCGTTGTTGCTCTCCACCCAAAATGGCACGGCGTCGAACTCATTCAAGTAGGCGGTGCGCTCCCGCACGTATTGTCGCACGTAGTTAAAATTCATATTGAAGCCGCTCGCGAAGCGCTTCTGAATCTGCACTGCAAACTCGTGGGTTTTCGCCTCACCAAGCGGAGTCAACCGCTGGGTAACTCCGTTCATCTGCGGATAGGCGCGAAGCAACTGGTTCTTGCGGATCGTGGTGCTCGTATAGAATCCCAGCGTTGTCATGTCCTGATAGATCAGCGGTGAAGTTGCCGCCAACCCGCTGAAGTTGCCAATGGCAAATGGGTTCGCTACGTTGCCGTTCAAGTTATTGGCGATGGTGTTATTCCGCGCCTGGCCATCCGCCCAGTACTTCTCCGCTAACGGCGACAGGGAACTGTTCACAGACGCCCGATCGGAATAGGAGCCGGCATAGGCGGCATCAATCAACCAGTCGCTTCCCAACTGATGTTGCAGGCCAACGCGCCATCTTTGTTGGCGCGCATGCCTGACATCGTACAAGCTGTAAGTCCAGCCGCGCCCGGCGCGCGCCATCGTTCCCAAGGCGTCGCGGGCCGGAGTGTCAAATCGGGTTCCGTTGGCGCGCACCGGGAACGGATCGCTCATCGGAGATACGCCTCGCCGAGGGTCGCCCGCCAGCCAATTTACGCCGAAATCGTTGGTGAATACCGTGGATGTAGCGCGGCTGAATCCGGTTTGATCCGGCGCTTCATTCAGCACGTTGAGGGTGTCGTAGTACATCCCATACCCGACGCGAAACACAGTTTTCCTCCGCACCTGGTAGGCCACGCCGACGCGCGGCAGCCACATCAGTTCGTTACCCCACAATTGGCGCGAACTGCCTCCAACGCCTGGATAAATGGACGCCCCGCGAACCGCGAACTCGCCCGCCCCCAACTCCGGCACCGTATTGCGCGCATAGGCCGCCTGGGCGTCGTCGGTAATCGGCAGTTTCGCCGCCGGATCGAAACTGGATATCGCGCGGTTGAACCTCTCCGTCGGACCCTTTTCGTATTCAATTCGAATCCCCGCATTCAGACTTAACTTCGGCGTGATGCGCCACTGGTCTTGCGCGTACCAGCCAAGATAAGGATTGTAGGTCGCATAGCTATCGGTGGTCGCCACGTTGGCCGAACTCGGAATTCCCATGAGGAACGCCGCCCAGCTGTGGGCCAAACTCCCGGCCGGTGTAAAGGTATCCTCATTCCGCCGCGTGTATTGATTGTCGAAAGAAAATGCGCCGGAGGTGTTTCCGCCCGCGCCGCCTGTGCGGTACTGGCCGCGCAAGTCGGCCCCCGCTCGAATCGTATGGTAGCCTCGAATGTGGGTGACATCCGCTTTGACGGCCGATGTCCGGAAATTTGTCGTGGATGGGTAGTTGAAACTAATGGATTCGTATCCGGCAAAGGCCATTTGCGGCAGGATGGTCAGGCTGCCCGCCTTCGCATCGAGATACGCCGGTAGCCCCGCGTCCGATGGTTTGTACTGCCGGGCGGCGAATGCGGCGGAGCCTTCCCGATAATTGTTCACGGACAGCGAAACGTCCAGGACGGTTGCCGAACTAGCTGTAAACACCCAGTCCACCGTTGCCCCAAGGTTGGTCCGAATGCCGTTATCGGCCTGGAGTCCGCGGACAGTATCGTACATCCAATCATTGGCGTTGTTCACCCAGTCGTTGTAGCTCCATCGCCCGAAGAAGCGGTGCCGGTTGGAGAGTTGGTAGTCGATGCGATTGCTGTAGGCGAAATAGTCGCGAAGCAGCGGCGTCGTCAGCGCCAGAAAATTGTTGGTGGGCTCCCGCTTCAGATCGACGTCGTTGTTCGGCACTGGCAATAGCTTGGTGTAGAACGGCGCCGCCGGGTTGACGATCCGGGATTGCGCCAGGATATTGCCGGGAATCGGATCGCGAATGAAGTGGGTTGGCCGGGCGGCGTCGGCCCGCACGCTGAGCGGGTCGTACAACTGGTAGAGTCCCGCATTTACTCCAAGGAAACGGGAAAAATCGCCGCCGCGATCCGCCACGGTGGGAATCGTTTTGTTGAGCCGATCCGGCAAGTCGGCGACTTTGTCTTTGTTTCCCTGGTAGCTGAAGAAGAAGAAGAGCTTGTCTTTGCCGTCGAAGAGCTTGGGGATCTTTATCGGACCGCCGATTGTGCCGGTGTAGTTATTGGAACGTCCGGTCGCCTGTTTATCCTGAGACCGGAGTGCGTCGGCCCCGGCGCGGTCACCGGCGGCTTCGGCGGCGGCGATGTTGCGGTAATAGCGCTGCTTGGTGAAGAACGGGGTGCCATGCCAGCGTTGCTGCCAGTGCTGCTCGGTGAGCGTTCCGTGAAACTGATTCGTGCCGCCCTTTGTCATCATGGTCACGCTCACGCCCGTGCTGTGCCCGGTGGAGGCATCGAAGCCAAAGGTCTCCACCTTCATCTCCTGGATCGTGTCGGAGACGGGCAGGTAGGCGCTCCGCCGGCTCGCGCCATTGTTTGGAACGCCATCGATGGACCATTCGTTGCCGCCCACTCCCCCCGCCACCCGATAATCGGAGGCGCCGATATTCGAATGCGGTCCAAGATAATCATTCACACCGCTAGTCTGCACGCCGGGAGTCATCTTCACCATCACCATGATGTTGTTGGCAATCAGCGGCAGGTCCATCACGCTGCGGTTGTCCATCACCATGCCGCTCGACGCGCTGTTTGTGTCCAGCATCGGCGTCTCGCCGGTGACCGTCACCGAGTCCGAGACTGTGCCGATTTCCAGCTTTAAATCGATTTCGAGCCGCGTACTCAGCGGCAGCACGATTCCACTCCGGATCGACCTCTTGAACCCACTCGATTCAGCGACGACCCGATAGTTGCCCGGCAACAGTAGATTGGCTTCGTAGTGCCCGGTTGCGTTCGCAACCAGTCTGACCGTTGTGCCGGTGTCCCGGTTTTCCACCAGTACGGCCGCACCGGGAACGGGGGCATCCGATGGATCGATCACCCGGCCTTGAATAGCGCCGCGCGATTCCTGCGCGAACGCCCGAAATCCAGTCAAGGCGACCGCCGCCGCAAAAACAACTGTGAGCCATCTTCGATTCATTTGGAGTACTCCGTCTTCTACCGCGCCAGATAATCGGCGCCAGTCAAACTGGTCAAAACAGACTTTTGCCACGCGCGCAACTCACGTTCCATTTTTGCGGTCATCGCCGGTTGCGCCGCCGCCAGGTCCTTCGTCTCGCCACGGTCGGCATCAAGATCAAACATTTCCCGCGCCGCGCTGGAAGAGTTCGTCCCGCGGTCCGCATCGACAACCAACTTAAAGCGATTCCCGAGCATCGCCGCCGGCCCGTCAGAATCGGATGCCACAATCCGCGGATGCTTGAAATTCCGGAAACTGCGGGTGTACTTACCGGCCATCAATTTAGCGGTTGGCGTCGTGCCTTCCTGCAGCGCGGGTTCAATGTAGGGTTCCAGTTTCCCCTGCTCCGCTGGCCTGGATTGAAACTCCCAGAAAAAGATTGGCGTTGGACGTTCCTTCATTTTGCCTTCAAGCAGCGGTTTCAGGCTGATTCCGTCCAGCGGCCGCTTAGGCAAGGCGATGCCGGTGATGTCACAGAGCGTGGGCAGCATATCGCTGGTCACAGCGTGGACGCTTGTCGCGCGGGCCTTAAGCCGGGCCGGCCATTCGATGACTCCCGGAATGCGTATCCCGCCTTCGTAGACTTGCCCTTTATGGCCGCGGTACGGTGTCGTCAGCCGTCCTTCCGGCGGCACGCCGTTGTCGCCGCAGTACCAAAGGAGCGTATTGTCGCGCAGACCAGTCGTCCGCAATCCGTCTCGAAGTTGGCCAATGGCATGGTCCATCGCGCTGATCTCAGCCAGCCGCGAACGGATGGGATCGGACAGATCCTTATACATCGAAAGGTACGGCTCCGTGCCGAAGTAGGGTTCATGCGGCGAGCCAAACCAGACGACCGTGAACGACGGGCGGCCTTCGCTCTTCGCTTTGGCAATGAATGCCAGCGCCTCGCCGGCGACGATCTCCGAACTCTCGCCGGGGTATTTTTTAACGGGACCGCCGTTGCGCGAGAGAATCGGATCGACCTCAAAGAAGTTGTCGTGCGACAGCCATTCATGGAATCCCATGGCGCCGGGATTTGTTGGGGAATCGGCCTTGACAGGTCCCAGGTGCCATTTGCCGAAGTGCCCGCAGGCATAGCCGGCATTGTTGAGAAGACGGGCGATGGTGATCTCTTCCGGACGGATAGACCAACCGGGAGCGAAGGTCCCGTAGCGATTCGGGTGGCGGCCCGTCATGATACTGCCGCGAGTGGGGGAGCAATTGGGGTGGGCGGAATAGAAGCGGTCCAATCGCAAGCCGCCCGCCGCCATTTCGTCCAGCACGGGCGTTTTCAGGTGGGGATGGCCATTGTAGCCGGTCTCATTCCAACCGTGATCGTCACCCATGCACAAGATGATGTTGGGGCGATCTCCGGCAGCGGCAAGCGCGGGCACCCCCGCAAACGATTCAAGAAACCTGCGTCGCGTTACGATCACGTTGACCTCTTATCCCCTGATCTGAATTCGTTCCATTCGACTTTGGAGTATACACCGCGCGCATTTGGAGCGCTTCAACCAGCGTTATGCCGTCCACACGCCGTTGCCGCGCATGGCCAGGTTGGCGGCGTGTCCAGCGCGAGCGGCGGCGACCCCGACTTCCACCGGCGCCGTCGGCGTCTCGCGCGAGCGCACGCAATCGAGGAAGTTCTTCATGTGGTCCAGATCGCCATCGCGCGGCGAATTCTCCTTGAGCGCCACCGGCGGCGTAACGAACGCCTCCGTGTAGCGCGGCACCTCGTTGTACACCTCGAATCCGCTGCGATGCAGCCGCATGGCGCCCTTGGTGCCGCGGATCATCAGCCCGCCGCCTTCGATATATCCCAGCAGCGAGCAGTCGAATTCCACGATGGCCTTCGAATAGCTCAACGCGGCCGACATCGTGTCCGGCGTCTGCCGCTGTTGCAGGAGCGCCTTGACGCCGGTGGCAGTGGCGCGCCGCGGCTGGTCGTCGTTCAAGTACCAGTGCGCGACGTCTACCCAGTGGACGAAGAGGTCCGTCATGGCGCCGCTGCCGAAATCCCAATACCAGCGCCAGTGGGCGTATTGATCGGCGTCAAATGGCCGGTCCGATGCCGTGCCCAGAAAGCGCTTCCAGTCCAGCTTGTTCACATCCACGTGCGCCGCGTCCTGGTTGGCAATATGGTTCTGATACCAGTAAGTGCGGATGAGCGTGACCTGTCCCAGCGTGCCGCCATCGATCAGTTCCTTGGCGTGCCTGAAGTGCGCCCAACTGCGCTGCTGAGTGCCCGTATGGCCCGGAAACTCGATCTATGTGAAACAGCGGGAGATAATCCCTGGCGTCGTCGATAATGAGACGACCCGATGTCAAAGTGCCTGGACCCGTTCCGCTTCCTGCTGATCTCCCTGGCGGGCTGGATGAACCAGCGCCAGC
>SHUN01000156.1 GCA_009697495.1 Bryobacterales bacterium
AGCCGCCCGTGTCGCCCCCAACACGTCCAATATCTCCCCCGCCGAAGCGCGCGTCCCCAGGCGCCCCATCCCCGTATCGATCTTCAAATGGAAGGGCGCCGCCTTCCCCGCCGATACCGCCAGCCGTTCATACTCCCGGACACCCTCCAGCGAATGAATCGCCGGCGTCAAATCATGATCCAAAAACAGCGGCCGGCTGGAGGGCAGAAAATCAGCCATTACCAAAATCCGGCTCGCAATTCCGCTCTCCCGCAGCGCGATTCCTTCATAGACATTCGAAACCGCCAGCCAACGCGCCCCGGCCTCCTCCAACACCCGCGACACCTCCACCGCCCCGTGCCGGTACGCATCCGCCTTCACCACCGGCATCAACATCACGCCCGGCCCAGCCAATTTCCGGATCACCCGGAAGTTAGCCGCAATCTGGCTCAGCGATACCTCTAGCCACGAACGATGCATGAACACAATTATCGCGCTATCGTGGTCTTCGACGCCCATGTCCAAAGCCATCTTGATTTTTACCCTCATTCCCATCGCAGCTTTCAGTTGGGGCAAGACCGGACATCGCGTCGTCGGCCAGATCGCCGAAAACCACCTCACCCAAAAAGCTGGCGCCGCCGTCCGAGCCCTGCTAGGCCCCGACAGCCTCGCCGAAGTTTCCAACTGGGCTGACGAAATCCGTTCCGAACCGGCCATCTGGAAGAAGGCCGACCCCTGGCACTACGTCAACATTCCCGACGGCCAAACGTACGAAAACATGGAAAAAAACCCCGCCGGGGACATCATTGTCGCCCTTAAACGGTTCGAAGCCACCCTCCGCGACAAGAATGCTCCCAGGGAGGAACGCATTCAGGCCCTGAAATTCATGGTCCACATGATCGGCGACCTGCACCAGCCGCTTCACGCCGGCAAACGCGACGACCTTGGCGGCAACCGCGTCAGCGTCCGCTGGTTCCGCGGCGCCGAATCCACCAATCTCCACTCGGTTTGGGACGACCTCTTAATCGAACAGGAAAAGCTCAGCTTCACCGAATGGTCCCGTTTCCTCGACCATCCCACCGCCACTGAAATCAAAGAATGGCAATCCACGGCCTACACCGGTTGGATGGAAGAATCCTACCAACTCCGTGACCGTTGCTACGATTTCAAGCCCGAGCTTCCTTTGGGCTACGACTACGTTCACAAAAGCATGCCGATTGTGAAACAGCGCCTACTCCAAGCCGGTATCCGCCTCGCCGGCACCCTCAACGCAATATTTAATTAGTGTCAAAGCACAATTAATTCCTCGAACAGCCCCTCGTACTCCGTCGTAATCGCATCCCAGCTATACCGCTCCTGAACACGCGCCTCAGCCGCCGCCTGCAACCGCGTCCGCTCCTCTTCGGACAACCCCAACGCCTCCCGCATTACCTCCGCCAAAGTTGAAACCGTAAACGCCAACCCGCATCCCCCCGCCACCTCCCGATTCTCCACCGTGTCCAAATACAAAACCAGCGCCCCTCGCCCCATCGCCTCAATCAAAGCCGGATGCGTCCCCCCAACCTCCGTCGCGTGTATATACGCAAAACAGTGCGACCCCAACTCCTTATAACCCTGCCCAAACACATACCCAGGCATCACAATTCGCGAATCGGAAGTATCCCGCACCCGCGCAATATACTCCGGCGCATACGGCGCGTCCCCAATCAACGCCAGTCGCAAATCCGTTTCAACCCCCTCAAACGCTTCCCGCACCAGCAACGCATTATTCTCCGGCTCCCACCGCGAGACATACAAGAAATACCGCAACGGCTCCAAACCCAACGCCGTTACTTCGCCAAAACTATCCAACTTCCCCATCTCCGCCCCATACGAAATGAACGTCGTCTCACACCCATACCGCTCACTGTAATAAGCCCGTATCGCCAAAGCATCCGATACCGCGCGCGTCGGGCAGAAAGTCGACAACCGCTCCGAAAGCAAATACCAGGCCTTCGCAAACCGGTTCCACTTCTTCCTGTTCCGCTCCAACCCGTCCACATTCAACGCCACCGGCGTCCCAAACACCCGCGGCAGCCAGCAAAATATCGCATTCGCCGCATTGCAACAAAGAATCACGTCATATCCCTGCGTCACCGCATGCGCCATGGACAACGCCGTGTGCGCCAAAGTGTCGAAATACTTATGCCGGATCGTCGGCAAATAGACCAGCCGCACGCCTAAATAGGACGTCGGCTCAGACCTCTCCCGGCAGTAGACGGTAACCGCGTGCCCCCGTGCCGCCAGCCGCTTCCCCAACTCCTCCGCAAACGTCTCAAACCCGCCGTAACGGGCCGGAATTCCTCGCGTGCCCAGAATGGCAATACGCATCGGCGACCTACCCGCGCGCGCCCTTTAGCCTCGCCAACACTCTTGGCGATGGCTTCGGCGCCGGCCAGCTGACAGGCTTCGCATGGAACCACGACGCCATATACTCGTCCGTCACCTTCCGACGCTTCATAATCTCCGCCCGCTTCTCACATACCCGTCCCCAGGAAACCGCCACTTTCCAAAAGGCCTTCAACGAACTGTGTTCTCGCACGATACAAGCCCCGATCACAACCAGATCCCGCACCGTGATCGAAAACCAGTTCCGCCGGTACAAGTCCCATGTCATGTTCTTGATTCGCATCAGGAACCGGTTCTTCACCGAATGCATGTTGATCTCCGCCGGCAACGCCCGCCGATTCCCCGGCAAGACGTTTCTTACGTGATAGGCCCGCGCATACGGCGTATACAAACACCGCCAGCCCAACAACTGATGCCGCCACGCCACATCCGCGTCTTCCCTGTAGACAAAAAAGTCGTGGTCGAAGAACTCTCCCTGGACCGTGACGTCTTCAATCATTTCTCGCCGGTACAGTGCCGCCGCCGCCGTCGCTCCAAATACATACTCAAAATTCGAGTACTCCCCGCCATCCGGCAATTGGCTGCCCCGGTCCAAATGCCGCAGCATCGGCGTAAAATACATCCCCGTCGAGTCGATCACCGCCTTATCCGGCAGCTCAAACGTCGATTTGATCGTCAACAACTTCCCGCACACAGCGCCGATCCGCGGATGCAACTGCCCTGCTTCCACCAGTTGTTGAATAAAGCCGGGCATTAGCAGCACGTCTGGATTCAACGTCAACACCCACTCGCCCCGCGACATGGCGATCGCCTGGTTCTGCGCGGCGGAAAAACCAACGTTTTCCTCGTTATAAACAATGCGGCAGCGCCCGTCAAACTGTTCCAGAATATCGACCGTACCGTCTGTCGACGCGTTGTCGACCACGATCAATTCCACGTAGGAATATTTTTGCGCTAGCACCGATTCCAGGCATTTCTTAATGAACCGCCCGCTGTTATAGGTCACGAGTGTGACGGAGACAAATTCGAGTTGGGACATGAATGAGTTGTAAGATCTAACCCGGCCAGGGCGAACCCGCTACGATTTCCCCGATTTGTCGTACTCTCCGCCGGGCCCATCCTCCGTCGAACGGCTCCCGTGGAGGCACTTCCGTGCCATTCTCCAAATGAATTTAATAGATGAAATCCGAGACCAAATCGGCTCCCCATCCCTACCAAAAAGTATGCTGGGAACAACTGCCACTGCCACTATCACTGCCACAATTCGCCGGGACGGGGGGCGAAAATGCTTCGCTGCGTACCTAAGCAGACTACCATACCAGACCCTAGCGCGGCATCCAACATCAATCTTTTGAACAGAATGGCCTCCATGATGAAGTACCCGTACCTGGGGAGTAAACCAAATCGTGCCGCCAGTTGCTAACAGGCGTTGGCAGAAATCGACATCCTCGAACCAGACTGGATAGAACCCCTCATCGAACCCTCCCAATCGCTCCCAGTCAACCCGGCGGAACAATAAACAAGCTCCTGCCGGCTGCTCCACCTCTTGCGCCTGTAACGGGTCGAGGTCGAAACAGCGGTACCACCGATTGACCGGATTCGCCGGCCAGATTCGATTTATACCCAGCACTTCGAGTGCCAATGCAGCCGGCGTCGGCAAGCGCCGGAAACTAAAGCCTTTCTGCGGACTCCCCCCTGGATTCACAAGCAATCCCGCCGCGGCGCTGTGTCCGTTTTGAACCACGGCCGTCACCATCGGACTGATCGAGTCCAACAATTCGATATCCGGGTTCAATAGCAACAAGGACGCCGCCCCGGATTCCCGCACGGCGCGATTTACCCCGCCCGCGAACCCCAAATTCGTGGGACTCTTCAACACCCGCACGCGCGCGTCTGCCGGAATCTCCTCAACCGTCCCATCCGTCGAGCCATTGTCCACCACCAAAACCGAAATGCCTTGCCGCAAACACGACTCCACCGCCCGCCCAATGTAACCCGATGAATTGTAGGTAACAAAAACCGCCAGCAGGTCTTCCATCACCCTATTCTCCCCGCCAACCGGAAATACCATCGCCACAACCGGTCCATTCCCCCCGCCTCCTGCAACTCCACCAACAGCGCCTCCGACTCCTGTAGTAACGCTCCCAATCGCGCCGTCCGCGGCTTGCTCGCTATCACTTCCATCACCCAATCCTCGGCGTGAGCCGGAAATACCACCGCCACAAACGGTCCGGCCCGCTCGCCATCTGCATTTCGTACAATGTATTCTCCGACTCCCGTAGTAACTCCCTCAATCGCGCCGGCCGCGGCTTGCCCGGTATGACCTCGCCCGGCACGTCCGGCCATCGCCCCTGCTTCAAATAATGTGCCCGCAGCAGCGCCCGCGCTATCCGGTATTCCGACCCATAATCCGGCAGCAGATATTGATACGCCAACCGCCGGTGGTTCCGCAATATCTGCCGCGTCGAGTAATCGCTCCGCGCCCCGGCCGTCGCGCTGCCCTGGTGAACCCCAGTCGCGGATGGCTCAAAGTATCCCGTTTTGCCCAACATTGCCGCCCGCAAACTCCACTCGACGTCTTCGTAATAGGAATGGTAGGTCTCATCCAGATCCATCCCCTCTTTCTTCCCAAGCACGGCGGTAAACGAAGTAAACGAAATTCGCCGCCCCTGCGACCAAAGCGGCCCGTCCACCCGCCCCGCCCCCGCCCGCCATGCCAGCCCGCCCCGGGTCAACAAGTCGAATGTTCCATCAATTAACCCATCCGGGCGGTAAAGTTTACCGCAAGCAAAATCAACTTGCTCGGTCGAAATGACCGCTTCCAACCGCTCCAGCCAGTCAGGCGACAGCGTTACATCGTTATTAATAACCGCCACAAGCCCCGTCATCGACGCCCGCAATCCCGTATTGACCGCCGCCGCGAACCCCAAATTCGACTCATGCCGCAAAACACGCGCCCCGGCGATCGGCGCCAATGCCTCCGCCGACCCATCATCAACGACGATTATTTCCTCCGGCGGCCTCGTCTGCCGCCGCAGTCGCAAAACTGCCCCCTGAGTCAAAACCTCATGGCCGAAAGCCGGGATGATCGCCGTCACCTGCCCCATCGGCTTCTACTTTCGCCGCGCCGAAAATCGTTTTTTGACGAGAAAATAGAGATTAAAAAAGCCGTCCCGCCATGGATTCAGCTTGATTTCACCCAGCCTTGAAGTATACAGGATAGAGATCTCAGAAAAACGAACGTTTGCATTGCGCAGCGCCTCGATCTTTATCTCCTCGCTGAACGCCATCCCATCGCTCTCCAGATTAAATCCCTCCAGAATCGCCCGCCGAAACACCCACATTCCCGATTGCGAGTCCCGCACCCATCGGAAGTACAACAAACTCATCGCAAGCGACAGCACGAAATTGCCAAATTTGTGCTTGAAACTCATCGCCTCGCTATCCCGCACCGGAAACCGCGACGCGTTCAAGAAATCCACTTGCAAGTGCAGGAACGCCTCCAACAGATACGAAATCGCATCCGGCGGATAGCTGTGATCCCCGTCCAGAGTGATAATAATATCCCCGGTAGCTTCGGAAAATCCGCGTTTATACGCGCGGCCATAGCCCCGGACGTTTTCCCTTATCACATTGGCCCCAAACGACTTAGCCACATCGGCCGTCCGGTCCGTGGAACCATTGTCGACAACAATAATGTCATCGACAAAGGCCGGCATGCGGATGAGCACCTTTTCAATCCCCTGCTCCTCATTGAGACAGGGAATAATCACCGTAATGCGAAGATCCTTGTACAAACTGTCATTGTAACTAGTCGGAACGGGCCGCGGCAGCGTAATCTTTCGGCGGAATCCACCCCGGATGCGGTCGCACCGACGAAAGTATATCGCCGTCCGGATGCAGCGCCAGCCACTGGTCCAGCGCCGCACTCAGCTCCCGCGCCTTACCCGGATTGGCATCGCGCACGTCCTTCGCCTCCGCAGGATCGCTCGCTAAATGGAACAAATACTCCGCCGCGCCAGCCTTGCCCTGCTCCACGGTGCGGATCAGCTTCCACTCGCCGTGCAACACCGCATATCGAAAGTCCGCGCGTTCATTGGACTTAACTCCAAAAAACAACGGTTCCCGCGCCAACACTGTCGCGCCCGATAACTGCGGCCACAAGTTCAAACCGTCCAATGGCTTCTTCCCTTGCGGGGTCCCGCCCACCGCCCCCAACAAAGTTGGGAACAGATCGGTAACCGCCAACACCTGCTGAGACTTCGCCCCCGCTGCGACCCGCCCCGGAAAACGAATCGCCGCCGGCACCCGGATCCCACCCTCATAAGCCGTCCCTTTCCCGGCACGCAACGGAGAATTGTCGCTCCCCTGGGCCAGCGCCCCGCCATTGTCGCTCAAAAACAACACAAGTGTATCCTTCGCCAAACCCTCCGAATCCAACACAGCCAACACCTGTCCCACCGCCGCATCCATCGCATCAATCGCTCCAGCCAAAACGCGCAGCCTGGCATTCGGCAACT
>SHUN01000157.1 GCA_009697495.1 Bryobacterales bacterium
GGTGAGGCGGGCGAGGGCGGCGGTGGTGGCGGCTCCGAAGATGCCGTGCTTACAGGTTTCCGCGGCGGCGGCGCGGACGGTGGCGTCCGGCGAGAGAAATAGCTTTTGGAGGACAGTTCCGGCGGGGGTGCCGCCGACGAGGGCGAGAGTGGGATAGTGGCCGTTGACCGGTGCCGGGGGCTTGACGTTGAAGGCGCGGAGGAGGCGAGTTTCCTCGGCCGAGGGCGGCAGCGTTTTGTTGCGGAGACGGGTGGCCCAGGCGAGGGCGTCGTCGTTACTATCGGGGTGGTAGCTGCGGTCGGCCAGTTCGTCGAACTCGCGATGGATGAGGTGGTAGCCTTTGGCCTTCAACCGGGGATAGGCGTCCCGGACGCAGGAGAGATGGTTGTCGAGATCGCGGCGGCCGAGGGTGAGATAGAGCTCGGGGGCCTGGTTGACGAAGTCGATGGGCTGGGTGAGCTCGGAGGGCATAAGCCAGGCGCCCCAACTGTAGCCGATAGCGGCGGTGACGAGTTGGGGGTGGGTCATGGTGAATTCCATGGAGATTTTGGAGCCTTCGCCTTTGCCGAACATGTAGACACGGCGGGGGTTGATGGGGTAAGTCTTGCTAGCCCAGGCGATGAGTTTCTCGATGGGCGCGTGGTCGACCGGTCCGAATTTGCGGGACTGAGGGGCGGCTGCCAGGAGAACGTATTGGCTGGAGAGGCCTTGCCGGAGGAGGCTTTGGCGGACGGGGAATAGGTCGTTGCCGGTGGGTGTGTCGTGCTCCTGGAAGCAGAGAATGAGACCCAGTTGCGGGGCGGGGTTGGCCGGCGCCTCGACGACGTACTTGACGATGGTTTTGCCGGCCGCATCCTTGAGTTCGCGCTCGGGTTCAAGAGCGGCGAGGGAGCCGGCGAGGAAGAAGAGGGCGGATAAGGTTCGCTGGATCATCTGGTTCTGCCTTTGCTTTCGTTTTCCTTCAACTGCTTACTGAGATTACCATCCGAGTTCGCTGGGCGGAAACGGACTGGAAGCGTTGATAAGATACAGCCGAGGAAGAAGAGAACTCATGCCCATGAAAGCGCTCGCGATTTCGTTTTGCATTCTCTGCACTGGTTTGGTGCTGAGCCAGACGGTGCAGGTCCCGTCTCCCAAGCAGGGGAGGCCCGGGGAAGTCTTGCCGTTGACGCGGTTTCGGCCGCGGACAGAGCCCTATCAGCCCAGCGCGGAGGAGAAGCGGCAGATTCAGGTGAAGCTGGCGGCGCTCGATGGGGAGATCCAGGTGCGGCGAGCAAAAGGCGTGAAGGATGAATTGCTGGTAGACGTGGAGATCTTTGCCGAAGCGGCGCGTTGGATTTTGACGTTTCCGGAGGAGTTCTTCCGGAAGGAATCGGTCGCGTCGACGATAGCGGTGCTCGAGATGGGCGCGGAACGGGCGGCGCTACTGCACAAGGGCCAGTCGCCCTGGACGTCGCAGAAGGGCCGGATGATGCGGGGGTATCGGTCGGCGGTGGACGGGTCGGTGCAGCCGTACCGGTTAACGGTACCGGAGGAGTACGACGGGACAAGGGCGTTTCCATTGGACGTGATTGAGCATGGGCGGTATGTAACTCGCTACGAAGTCGAATTCATCAACGCGTTCGCGCGGCGGGGCGCGGACCGGCCGCACCTGCCGGGGACGATTCAGATTGAGTTGTTTGGGCGCGGGAACAATGCGTTTCATTGGCCGGGGGAAACGGACATCTTCGAGGGGATTGCGGCGGTTTCGAAGGCTTACAAGGTGGACAAAGACCGGGTCGCGCTGCGTGGGTTTTCGATGGGGGGCGCGGGGGTGTGGCATTCAGCGCTGCATTTTCCGGGGGAGTGGGCGTCGGTAGAGGCCGGGGCCGGGGACACGGAGTCGCATCGGATTCGCGTGATGCCGGACTTGGCGCCGCATCAGCAGGCGATGTGCCGAATCTTTGACAACACGTACGAGTGGATGTTGAACGCGTTCAACATGCCGTTTATTGGGTACGTGGGTGAGATCGATGGGAGCTTTGCGAAACATGTGGCGGCGCGGCGGCAGTTGGCGCAGGAGGGTTTTCATTTCGAGGGCGAGTCGTTCACGACGGGCTTGCGGGTGAAGGAAGTGCCGTCGATTGTGTTTCTGGTGGCGCCGAATACGCCGCACGCAACGGATCCGGAGTTTCGGAAGCGCATGGATGCGATGCATCTCGAGAACCTGAAGCGGGGGCGGGTGTCGCCCGATCATTTGCGGTTTTTGACGTACACGACGCGCTATAACCGTAGCCATTGGGCGACGTTGGAGGGCCTCGAAAAGCACTATGAGCGGGCCGAGATCGAGGCGAAGAGGTTGGCGAACCGCAGCCAGTACGAGATTAAGACGAAGAACCTGAACCGGCTGAGGCTGCGGGAGACGGAGCGCGCGACGGCGGTGACGATTGACGGGCAGTCGTTGACGGTGACGGGGGCGGCGGAGTTGGTATTGGCGAAGGCCGGCGGGAAGTGGCAAGTGGCGCGGGGCGAGGAGCCGGCGGGGTTACGGAAGCGGCATGGGCTACAGGGCCCGATCGACGATGCGTTCCTGGAGCCGTTTCTGATTGTGAAGCCGACAGGGGTGCCTTGGAACGTAGCGGCGCATCAGCAGGCAATGGCGATTCTGTCGCGGTTCGACCGGCAGTATCAGTTGGCGTATCGGGGGCACTTGCGGGTGAAGGAGGATAAGGACGTGATGGCGGCGGATTTCGAGAAGTACCACGTCGTGCTGTTCGGGGACCCGGGGAGCAACCGGTGGATTGAGCGGGTGGCGGGGAAGCTGCCGTTCACGTGGGGCCAGGAGACGTTGACGATGGGCGGGCAGCGATTTGCGGCGGCGGAGGTGCTGCCGGCGATGATCTATCCGAATCCGTTAAACCCGAAGCGGTATGTGGTCTTGAACAGTGGGCTGACGGCGCTGTGGGAGGACTGGGCCGGGGATTTCCCAACGCCGCAGTACGGAGACTTTGCAATTTTGCGGGTCGGGACGAAGGAGGATCCGGACGTGGCTTTGGCCGGGGTGTTCGATGAGGGGTGGAAGGTGGCGGCGCGATAAGGGACTCGCAGGCCCGCCGGGCGGGACGGAAAGAAAATGAAAGTAGAGCAAGTTTAACCATTGCATCTGATTGTCACCCCTAGTAAACTGTTGCGAAAATCTGTCAATTCGCTGGGGTTTCAAAAATATGACATCCATCCGCTTTACACTCTTCTTTGTTGTGCTTCTATCCGCGCCTATGGCGTGGTCCCAAGCCTCGAACGCCACGGTGCGCGGAGCGGTGACGGACGCGCAACACGCGTTGATCCCAAACGCGAAAGTCACCTTGTTGAACACCGCCACGGGCGTGGGGCGTGAGTCGGTAACGAACAACGCGGGCCTTTATGTATTCCCCGCCATCACGCCCGGCCCTTATCGGCTGCGCGTCGCGATGCCCGGGTTGCAGACGTTTGAAGGCACGCTGACCGTGCAAGTGCAGCAGGACTCCACGGTCGACATCGTCCTGCAGGTGGCGACGGCCAACACGATCGTCGATGTCGTCGATGTGACCCCACTGATTAAGGTCGACTCCCCTTCCCTGGGATCGTCGCTGGAACGGCAACGGATTGAGCAGTTGCCGGTGAATGGCCGCGGCTATCAGAACCTGCTGGTGATGGTGCCGGGTATTCAGTGGTCGTCGCACGGCCATGGGATTGGCGGCATGGTGCGGGGCAACGGGCTGCGGAATGGGTCGAACACGCTTGTGGTGGACGGCGCGCCGCAGAACGAGGTCTGGGAAGGTTGGGACGTGGCGCGGACACCGAGTTTGGATGCGGTGGAAGAGATCCGCGTCGAAGTGAACAACTCCTCGGCGAAGTTCTCGCGGCCGACGTCGGTGATCATGTCGACGCGGGCGGGCACGAACCAGTATCACGGGGTGCTGTTCTATACGAACCGCAACAGTGCGTACGGCGTAGCCCGGCGGCGCGAGGATAACTTCACGAAGCCGCCCTATGTGAACCGGAACGAGTACGGCGTTTCGCTGGGTGGGCCCGTGAACATTCCGAAGCTCTATAACGGGACGAATCGGACGTTCTTTTTCTGGAACTGGGAATCGACAAACTTTCTGGCGAATACGACGACGCGCATGTCGGTACCGACGGCGGAGATGCGCAACGGCGACTATCGGGGCTTGGTGGATGTGCAGGGGCGGCGGACTACGATATATGACCCGCTGACGACGCAGGCGAACTGGTCGCGGTTGCCGATGACGTTTAACGGTGTGACGAACATGATCAACCCGGCGCGGATCAGCCCGGTGGCGAAATTCCTGTTTGACCGGACGGCGATGCCGAACCTGCCGAACGTGAATCCGCTGATCGATGCGAACTGGATTGGGACCTTCCGGCGGCCACTGGAGCAGGATACGCGGAATATTCGCGTTGACCACCGGTTTTCGGACAAGAACCTGGTGTACTTCCGCTATGCGTACAACCAGCACTTTGAGCAGTACGGGGCCACGAGCGCGCCGTTCCTGCCGGTGAACGACTTCCGGACGATTAACCAGACAACCCGCTGGTGGCCGAATCACGCGCTGTCGGGAACCTGGATCCATACGTTCTCCCCGACGTTGAACAACGAGATTCTGATTTCGGGCATGCGCGACTGGCACAACCGCGGCGCGGGCGACAACAAGACGAATTACTCGGCGTTGCTGGGTTTGCCGAATCCGTTCGGAGCGGTGAACTTCCCGACGATCAACGGCATGTCGCTGGGCGTAGCGGGCGCGGACTATGTGATCGGCGGCGAGCAGCCGTTCTTTCTGGTCAGCAACTTGATCACGGCGCAGGACAACGCCGTGAAGGTGGCCGGTAAGCACGAGTTCAATTTCGGACTCCAGTTCCGCTGGGAAGACGTTCCGAAGTCGATTGTTTCGGCGGCGGGCAACTTCAACACGGGCACGCAGGCGACGGGACTCTACGACACAACGTCAACTCCGCAGAATCCGATTGGTACGCCATTCTCGGGCCATCCGATGGCGAACCTGTATCTCGGCCAAATGAACTACGCGGCGACCTTCCGGCGGCCGTGGGCGTTTCTGCGGCGGCAGGAGTACGCGCCGTACATCCAGGATAACTGGAAGGTTTCGCAACGCTTAACGTTGAACTTAGGCTTGCGGTATGAATTCCGGACTCCTCTGAACGACCGGAACGGATTGTTGACCAGCTTCAGCCCCGAGAAGCGGGCGTATGTGGTGGGCTCGAGCGTCGACAACTTCCTGGACCGGCAGGCGACGTTGCCAGCGAATCTGAGAGCGCTGACCAACTTTGGCGGTAAGATCATTACCGCGCAGGAAGCGGGTCTGTCGAACAGCCTCGTGACGAACAACTGGAAACAGTTCGGGCCGCGGATTGGGTTTGCATACAAGGCCCTGTCGGGGTCAAAGGCGTTTGTAATCCGCGGTGGTTACCGGATTTCCTACTACACGCAGCCGATCGCCGATTGGTTTGGAAGCCAACAGAATCAACAGATTGTCTCTGCCTCGTTCCAAAACAGCGTTTCGGACACGGCACTTTCGCCGGACGGGTTGCCGAACTATGGGTTGCGCACGGTTCCGCAGTACTTTGCAGGCGTGAACACCTCCAACAACGACATTATCAACATCAACGATACCCGCACGATTGCCCGCGGCTTTTCGGCGATTCAAATTGATCCGTATCTCCGTGACCCGAAGGTTCAGGATATGAACCTGACGGTGGAGAAAGAGATCTTCGACAACATGGTGGTGCGTTTGGCGTATGTGGGCAACCGGACGACGAACATCCTGCAGACCGTCAACCTGAACGAGAGCATTCCGGACTACATCTGGCATACGACGCGGCGGACCCCGCTGCCGACGGGCGAGTTCGCGGGCGTGGCGCGGCGGCCGTACGATCAACAGGTCTACGGCAGCGTGAACCGGCTGAGCAGCCCCGGCTACGCGAGCTGGAACGGGTTCCAGGCCGAGCTGGAGCGGCGCTTCAGCAAGGGCTTCGGATTCCAGATGTTCTGGGTCTCCGGCAACACGCTGGGGACGACGGGCACCATTCAGCAGGCGGATAACTTCCTGCCGAACGCGATTCCGCTGGATGAGCGCGACCGGAACCGGTTCCTGAACTTCCAGCGGGATCCGAATACGCCGAAACATCAGTTCCGCTGGAATTGGATTGCGGATATTCCGGTGGGCAAGGGAAAGGCCTTCGGGGGCAACCTGCGCGGGTTTGTCGATAAGATTGTGGGCGGGTGGCAGATTGCCGGCACGGGTAACTTCCGGTCCAACTACTACACTCTGCCGACCAACAACTATCCGACGGGCAACCCGATTGAACAGTACGGCGAAAAGTACCCGATTGAAGACTGCCGCAGCGGCGTTTGTTTCCCTGGGTTCCTGTATTTCAACGGCTACATTCCGGCCAACCAGATCAACAGCGTGAACGCGCAGGGTAAGCCCAACGGGGTGATGGGAGTGCCGGCGAACTACAAGCCGGCGGCCGCTCCGCTGATTCCGTGGGGCAGCACGACGCTTCCACCCAACGCTCCGGCCAACACGGTGCTCAGCCAGTTCTGGGATACGAACAATGTCTGGGTTCCGCTGAACAACAACACAGTGCAGCGGTTGGCCTTCAATGACAACCTGGTGCCGTGGCGCAACCAATACATGGCGGCGCCGAACCAGTGGTTCCTGGATGCGTCGCTGTTCAAGTTCACGAATATCACCGAGAAAGTGGCATTGCGATTAAACATCGACTTTTTCAACGTGCTGAACAATCCGAACAATCCGACT
>SHUN01000158.1 GCA_009697495.1 Bryobacterales bacterium
ATGAACGGCTGGCACGCCGGAGGTATGCGCCGTGTCCACGATTTTGCCGTCTCCTGCTTGATCCGCGGAGTTTCCGGGGCACTCGCCGGCTCAAGTTCCGAAGTTTCCGACGGAGATGCAACCCTTGGTTGGCCTTGGGATTCGGCGGAGCGACTTTTCGGGCCATACGAGCGCGTGCCTAATGGCCGTGACGAAGCGACGCGGGCAGTGCGGGAGGCGGGGACTGCTTGTCGCGAAGTTGAACGGAGCGGGCGGCGGACTGGCGGGCCTTTTCTTCATCGCCGAGACGGAAGTAGAGGCGGGAGAGCTGAAAGTGGACGCGGGCATCTTTTGGCGCGACACGAGCGGCATGGGAGAGGGTTTCGAGTGCACGCAGTGACGCATTCGCCTCGGCTTGGGCACGGCTAAGCGAGAGGAGAGTGTCGATGTCGTCCGGCATTTTTTGGGAGGCGCGGGTGAGCCATTTGATGGCCTCCGGGTAGTTTTCTTCTTTCAGGAACACGTCGCCGAGGACTTGATAAGGGACCGGAAAGGCGGGGTCCATCTCCATCGCGCGGAGCAGCGGCGATTTGGCTTCTTCATAGCGTCCGGCGAACTGCAACTGGAAGCCGAGCCAGGCGAGGATTTGGGCGGACGAAGGGAAACGGACCGCGGCCTTTTGAGCGAGAGCGAAAGCCGCGGCGGAGTCACCGGAGGTCTGGCGGGCCTCGATCATTAGGAGATGGATTTCCTCCTCGAAAGGGGGTGTTTCCAGCGCTGGCTGAAGAACGAAGATGGCGTCGCGGTATTGACGACTCTCCAAAAGCTGCGTGGCGAGGAGTTTGCGGGCATCCAGGTGGCCTGGGTTGCGGGCGAGGGCTTGACGAAGCTGGACGATCGCGGTTTGGGGTTGTTTCAGTTGGACCAGAGTCGCGCCGAGGAGGAAACGGGCTTGGAAGGACTGGGGGCGGACCGCCACCGCCTTGTCAAGATAGCCTCGCGCGGCGGCGAACTGGCCTTCCGCATACAGCAGAAAGCCCATGCCGGAGAGGGCTTCAAATTCGGCGGGGTTGGCGCGGAGGCTTTGCGTGAACGCCGCCTGGGCTTCGACGGGGCGATTGGCTTCGAGGAGTTGGGCACCTCGGGCGGCGAGTTCGGCGGCGGCCTGCGCGGTGATGGGCAGCGATGCGAGAAACAGCCAAACGTACCTCATCGGGGCACCGTCCCTTCCGTAGCGTGGAACAACTTGTCGGCATCCAGATTGCGCCAGGTTTCCACGTTGCCGTTAGGCCAGGTGACTTCCATCCGGTCCACCTTCGTAGCCGCGCCGAGGCCGAAGTGGGGCCGTGGATCATTGCAGGAATAGTAGCCAGACTGGCTGAGGACGACGGCGGTCTGCCAGCGGCCGTCCGCTTCAATACGTACCTTGGCGCCGATGGCGTCGCGGTTGGATTTGGTGCCGGTGAGTTTGGCTCGGAACCAGTGATGAGGGGCGCGATTTGTGTTTCTCAGCAGCGACGGCGGCTTATTCACGTTCATGATGAGGAGATCGATGTTGCCGTCGTTATCGAAGTCGCCGGCGGCGGCGCCACGGCTGGAATGCGGCGCGAGAATACCGGGACCGGAGCGTGTTGACACATCCTCAAACTTGCCATTGCCGAGGTTCCAATAAAGCAGGCGCGGGTTGTGGAAACGTTGGACGGTGGGGAGGCGATCGACTTCATTGAAGATATGGCCGGCGGTGAGGAACAAGTCGGCGTGGGTGTCGTTGTCGAAGTCAGCGAAGATCGCACTCCAGAGAACGTATTGCGGGTGGATGCCGAGGCCGGCAAAGAGGGCGCGATCAGTGAACCCGCCTTTGCCCAGGTTTCGATACAGGTTGGGGTAGTCGTCGGCGAAGTTGGTTTTGGCGATATCGAGGAGGCCGTCGCCGTCGTAGTCGGCGACGGCAAGACCCATGCCCGCTTGTTCCAGGCCGTTTTCGTCATAGGCGAGGCCGGTGTAGGTGGCGCGTTCGGTGAACGTGCCGTCGGAGTTGTTGTGATAGAAGAGGCTGCGAGAGGAGTCGCCGGCGACATAGATATCGGGCCAATTGTCGCCGTCGAGGTCGGCGGCGAGGACACCAAGGGCATAAGTTTTCTGCGCGGCGGCTATGCCGGATTTTGTTGAGACGTCGGTGAAGGTGCCGTCCCCATTGTTTTTGTAGAGCAGGTTCGTGGAAAACGGAAGGCCGCGGGGGCCGCAGAAGACGGGTACGCCGAGCCAAGTGCAGGTGGGATCCTTGCCCGGGAGAGGGGCGCGGGCGGGATCGAATTGGAGGTAGTTGGCGACGAATAGGTCGAGATGACCATCGCGATCAAAGTCGAGAAAGCTGGCTCCGGAGCCCCAACGGGTTTGCTGGCCGGCGAGTCGGGATTTAGCCGTCATGTCGGTGAAAGTACCGTTGCCGTTGTTGCGATAGAGAGTGTTGCGGCCCCAGTAGGTGATGAACAGATCGGTGTGGCCGTCGTTGTCGTAGTCGGCGGCGGCAACGCTTTGGCCCCATCCTTCCTTGGTGAGACCGGCCTTGGCGGTTACGTCGATGAAAGTGCCATCACGGTTGTTGCGATAGAGGTAGCTGGAAAGCTTTGGCGCGGCGTCGAAGCGGGAGCCGTTGACGAGGAAGATGTCGAGCCAGCCGTCGCTGTCGTAATCCAGAAAGGCGACGCCCGAGCCCATGGCTTCGAGGATGTACTTTCGCTTTTCGCTGCCGGCGATCTGGGGCGAGCGGAGGCCAGCGGCGGCGGCAACGTCGTTGAACGAAACGGGGAAGACGGGGCCGGAGGATTTAGGCGCGGGAAGGGCGGCGGCGCCCCGGCTGGCCATGCCCTGGCCGAAGGCTAAGCCTAGCAACGCGAAGAGCGCGAAGACGCGGCCAAAACGATTAGTTAGGTGCAAGTGCACATGAACAGCTTAATGCACAGCCCTACCGCGTCGTGATAAGATCCCTGTACTGAAGGAGAGGCTATGCGACACCAGGATCGTGTTTTGGCGATGCTTTTTTTCTGCGCGATGCCGGTATTTGCGCAGCTTGACCGGGGGACGCTCACCGGGGAAATCAAGGACCCAAGCGGCGCGGCAGTGGCGGGAGCCAAGGTGACGGCCACGCAGCTTTCGACGAACGCCGTTGCTTCGACGGCGACGACGGAGTCCGGTGATTACACGCTGCCGGCGTTGCTGATCGGGACGTACCGGGTGACGGTGGAATCGCCAGGATTCAAACGATCGGTGAACGCCAAGGTGGAGTTGACATCCGGCAGCACGCTGCGGCTCGATTTCATGATTGAACTGGGGACGGTGAACGAGTCCGTGCAGGTGTCGGCGCAGGCTTCGTCGCTCGAGACAGAGACGACGCGCGTGGCGACGAGTTTGACGACGAAGCTGATTGAGGACCTCCCGCTAGTGGTGGCGGGGCAGATCCGGAATGTGTTTAATCTGGCGGTGATTGCGCCGGAAGTGAGGACAGGGAACGGGTACCGGATTGGCGGAGCGCAAGGGTCGGGCTGGGAGATGAGCATGGACGGGACCAGCTTGACCAGCGCGTCGACAGGCTACCAGACAGAGCGCGCGCCGATCAGTTCGGTGCCGGTGGACGCCATTGCGGAATTCACGGTGGAGAGCACCGGCATGAAGGCCGAGTACGGGCGAGCGATGGGACAGATCAGTTTTGTTACGAAGGCGGGCGGGAACCAATTCCATGGGAATGCGTTCGAGTTTCTGCGCAACAATGCTACGGATTCGCGCGGCTTTTTCGCACGGAGCGCGCCGGTGCTGAAACAGAACGATTTCGGCTTCACATTTGGCGGGCCGGTTCGGATACCGAAGGTCTACGACGGCCGGAACAAGACGTTCTTCTTCGCGAGTTATGAAGGCTTCCGGAACCGGAGTGGAAACACACCGAGTTTCAGCACGATTCCGTTGCCAGAGATGTACGAGGGGGATTTTCGGAATTTCGCGCGGACGGGCCCGAACGGACAGTCGCAGATGATGACGATGTACGATCCGTCGACGACGGTTCTAAATGCCGATGGACGGACTTACAACCGGCAGCCGTTCCCAAACAATTCCATTCCGAAGGCGCGGTTCAGTTCTGTGGCCAGTAAGTACATTGCGCTGCGCCCGGCAGAGATGGTGCCCAATGTGCCCGGAGCGGTACTCAACGCGAACTACTTCCGGGACAGGGGCACCAATGTGAGTCCTTGGAACAAATTCAGTATTCGCGGAGACCATCAGCTGAACACGGCCAACCGATTTTCCTTTCTGTACATGAATGGCACCAAGGACGACGACTTTGGCGCGGATGGGCCTCCCGGTTTGCCGGTTCCATTTAACGGCGGATCGGTGTGGTACCGGAAGAATGCGTCGGGCCGGTTTAGTTGGGACAGGACGGTGAGCGCGCGGGTATTGAATAGTCTGCGGGTGAACTATCAGCGCGAGGCGGGCGGGTTGACGACGATTAATTCGATCGATCCGAACGCAAAGTGGGCCGAGAAGATCGGGCTGAAGAATACGCCGGGGCCGGACCGGGCGTTGACGTCGATTTCGATGGGCGGGTACTCGGGGTGGAGCGGGTCGGCATGGGGCTTCGACCGTGGACGCGATCTGACGATCACGGACGACATCACGATCGTAAAGGGGTCGCACACGTTCAAAGCCGGTGGCTTTTTCACGAAAGATGAGTGGTGGGGCGGAGGGCAGCATCGGCCCAATGGGAGCTTCGATTTCGGCACTGGCCCGACGACGCTGCCAGGCGATACGACGGGGCTGACCGGCAACGGGTTTGCGTCGTTTCTGCTGGGCCAGGCGACGCAGTGGGGATTGGAAACGCCGCGCGCCGTTATTCAATCGTGGAAGTATTTCGGCGGTTTTTTCCAGGACGATTGGCGCGTGACGAAGCGGCTGACCCTGAACCTGGGATTGCGGTATGAATACACCAGCCCGATCGGTGGCGGCGCCGTGCTGAATGTGAAGGATTGGTCCGACTTTGGCAGCTATGGCACGCCGGAGGGCTTCATGAACTTTGATCCGACGGTTCCGAATCCGCTTGCGGGCGGGCTGTTGGGCTCAACGGTGTATACGGGCAATTGCAAGGGGTGCAATGGGCAGAAGCATCCGTTCGATTCGTACAAGAAAGCATGGTCGCCGCGGCTGGGCGTGGCTTACCAGGCGAGGCCGGGGACAGTGATTCGGGCCTATGCGGGGCGCTCCTACGGCGCCGTGAAAACCACGGGCGGCAGCACACATTTCCAAGGGTTGATTCTGAACAGTTCCTTCGGTACGGGAAACCTGCCAGCGTTCACGTATTTCAACCTTGACAACGGCCTGCCTGCCTGGACCCAGCCGCCGTTCCGAGGGCCGGGCACGGACCTGGGCGGCACCACGTATCTGTGGCAGAAGGAGGACTCCGGCCGGCCGCCGGTGTTCTACAGCTGGAACTTGGACATACAGCACCAGTTGCCGAAGAACTTCGTGGCCAGCGTGGGCTATACGGGGACGCGCGGGGTGCATCTGACTTCCTCGATTTTGAATGTCAACCAGATGGATCCAAAGTACTTCACCCAGTATGGGCGGGATCTGCTGCTGGCAAATATCACGTCGCCAGCGGCGGTGGCGGCGGGGCTGCGCCCGCCGTACCCGGGATTCAATGGATCGGTATCGCAGGCGTTGAAGCCGTTTCCACACTACGGGGATGTGGCGACCGGCGCGGGAGCGACCGGAGAGCGGACAGGGGATTCTTCGTATCACGCGATGATCATGAAGCTGGACAAACGATATTCGTCAGGGCTGACGCTGTTGACCAGCTATGTCTTCTCGAAACTGTTCTCCAACGCCGATTCGGCGGTGGCTGGAAACCGCGACATCCTGGATCACTACAACCGGGATTTGCAGAAGGGGTTGAGTTGGGACGACCAGACGCACATGATCCGGCAGGCGTTCAGCTATGAGTTGCCTTTCGGCCGAGGCCGGCACTTCAGCATGACTGGCGTGGCGAACAAGGTGCTTGGGGATTGGATCGTCGCCGGGTTCCTGGACTACGGATCGGGCAATCCACGATCGGTGGGGCCGGGCTTCAGCGCCATACCAGGCGGCGCTGGAAACCGCGTTTTCATTAACTCCTATGAAGGCTGGCGTGGGCCGATAGCGGGAGAGAAGTTCGACCCATTCAAGGACGAATGGTGGAACCCGGCGGCGTTCCAAGTGGGTCCGGACGGGAAGAAATTGACGCAGGCGCAGTTGAACGCCGCGTTGGGAAATGCGTCGAAGAACAATCCGAAGGAGCGATCACCGTGGAATCTGACGGAGAATCTGTCGCTGGCCAAGAACCTGGACATTACCGAAAAGGTGAAGTTCACGCTGCGTTTTGAGGCGTTCAATATTGCCAACCGCACGCGGATGGGAAACCCGGATTCGACAGTGACGTCGCCGACCTTTGGTCAGGTTCGGAGCCAGGCGAACGAACCGCGGAAGATGCAGTTGGGAGCGAAGATCGTTTTTTAGGCGGATTCCAATCGCGGCCCGCCGGGCAGATAATGAAGCCAACATGCGTGTTCTATTGGCGCTCATCACCTGCGCGGCCGCGGCTGAACCTGACTGACTCGGGTCGCCGATCACAACGGGCGAATGGCGGGGGAGGCGCTGTCCCGGAGCCCGTATGGCCCGGAAACTCGATCTATGTGAAACAGCGGGAGATAATCCCTGGCGTCGTCGATAATGAGACGACCCGATGTCAAAGTGCCTGGACCCGTTCCGCTTCCTGCTGATCTCCCTGGCGGGCTGGATGAACCAGCGCCAGCT
>SHUN01000159.1 GCA_009697495.1 Bryobacterales bacterium
CTACATGCTCGGCACCGCCCTCAAGCAAAAAGGCGAACTCGCCGAAGCCGCCAATGCGCTCGAAGAAGCCATTCGCCTCAACCCCGAAACCCCTGGCCCCTTCAACACCCTCGCCCAAATCCGCCAACTCCAAGGCGACCGCGAAGCCGCCAAAAAAGGATTCGCGCAAGCCGCCGAAGTAAAAAAGAAAATCGACGCCTCGCAAGCCCAGCGCCTCCGCTCTATGAGCCCTTCCCCTCCACGGCGATAAGCACTTGATTCGCCTTCACCTGTAAATGTGTATCGACAACTCCGCTCGGCCAGCGTATCTCCAAATCAGCCTCGGAAGCCGCCCCCAATCCAAAATGCACCCGCAAATCGCTCTGCGATAAATAACTGCCCCCGCTCCGCACTTCGTCCATCTGCCGGTGGCCGCCCGTCTTGCAATAAACACGCGCCCCAATCCCTGTACGATTCGACTTCACACCAACCGTCTTCACCTTTAGCCAGTTATTCTTCAACGTCGAATCGCACCGCAACAACTGCGGCACATCATTGATGCAATTCACCAGCAAATCCAAATCGCCGTCGTTGTCAAAATCCCCCACGGCCATCCCGCGCCCCGTCACCTTTTCCATAACGCCCGCCCCTAACTCCTCGGAAACCTCAACAAATCGCCCATTGCCCAAATTTCGATACGCCACCTTTCGCTGCCGGTAACCGGACTCCGCCGCGGACTCCCCCACCTCCGGATACACGTGTCCATTGCACAGCATAATGTCCGCCCAGCCATCGTTGTCGAAGTCCATGAACGATGCGCCCCAGCCCAGGAAACGCGTCACCCGGCCCAGCCCCGATTGGAACGTCTGATCCTCGAAAACGCCCCCGCCCGCGCCGCGATACAAACTCGACGTATCCCCCGCGAAGTTCGTTTTCACAATGTCAAAGTTGCCGTCGCAATTGTAGTCAGCCACGCCAACGCCCATCCCCGCCTGCGGCTTTCCATCCGCCGAAAATGCCACTCCGGACTCAATCGCAATCTCGCTGAACGTCCCGTCGTGATTGTTTTTATACAGCGCGGAAGAGGTCGAATCATTAGCCACATAGATATCCGGCCAGCCATCGTTGTCGAAGTCGGAGACGATCACGCCCAGCCCATACGTGCCAGCACTCTTCAGTATTCCGGCCGCTTCCGACACATCCGTGAACGTGCCATTCCCATTATTCCGAAACAGAATATTCTTCCCGCCCTGCAATCCCGGCGGCCCGCAGGCCACTAGCAGCCCCTTATATTTACACGGTCCCGATTCCGGCAGCGGCGCTGTCTTCGGATCAAAATCAATATAGTTCGCGACAAACAAATCCAAATGCCCGTCCCTGTTTGTATCCACAAACGCGCAGCCCGTGTTGTGCCGCCGAAGCCCCCCTTTCGTCCGCGTCGTCACCCCCGCCTTCGCCGCCACATCCACGAACTTCCCCTTCCCCAAATTCTTCCAAAGCGAGCAGTCGCCCCAATAGCTGACAAACAAATCATCCAGCCCGTCGTTGTCAAAATCTCCCACGCAGCACCCGCTCCCCCAACCCGTCCGCCCAATTCCCGCCGCAATTGTCACGTCCGTGAACGTGCCATCCCGATTGTTCTTAAACAATCGGCTCACGGGAGCCACCGCAAACTTCGTCTCAAACCGGCTGCCATTCACCAAAAAAATATCCAGCCAGCCATCGTGGTCATAATCAAAAAACGCCGCGCCGCAACCCGTCGTCTCAATCAAATACTTGTTGCGGTTCTCGCTTCCGTAAATCGTCTTCGCCTTCAATCCCGCCTCGCGCGCGACGTTCACAAACGACACGCCCACGCCCTGCCCGCGAATGAGTTGATCGAACCCAAACACGGCGCCCGTCCGGCAGAGCGAGCGAATCAACGAACGGCGGGAGACCGGCATTGCTCCCTATTGTGCCATCCTCTTGGAAAACTTGAACTCGCCCACGCACAAATAGCTCCCAATTCAACTCGCCGCCGGGAGCCGTTCCAACTCCCTCACCAGCCCACAAGCCGCCCGTACGGCCGCCGCCGCCATCGCGTCAAATGTCTGTCCACGCGAATGCGAATCTCAATCTGGATCGCGAACCGACGCCCTTCCAGTCAGCGGCATTCTACCCGGCGTCGGTTCAAATGCAAACGCAATCGCACTTCACCTCGGTAATAGCAACGGCGTCATTAATATCAATTCCGCATCCGTTCCAGGCAACGTGGATGGCTACCAGTTTCAGGCCCTGCTTGCCGCCTCCCCGGCCGTCGAAGCATACGGCGTGCCGGAACCCGCGCCGGACGCCCAAGCGACCCATAATCAATTAATTCTCCCGTTTATGATAAAGTTCCGGTCATGCGAATCGCGAAACTTTTTCTCCTTTCCTTTACACTCGCATTGGCTGCCCTCGCCCAGGACTCCCGCGGCCAAATCCAGGGTCGAGTCACCGATCCCTCCGGCGCTGTCATCTCCGGCGCCGCCGTCCGCGCCGTCAACACCGCCACCAATCAAGCCACCCCAGTCGCCACCAACCAGACCGGCGACTTCCTCGTCCCCTTCCTCCTCCCCGGCACTTACAAAGTCTCCGTCGCAGCAGCCGGTTTCAAACAGTGGATTCGCGATGGCGTCGGCGTCCAGGTCAATGACCGCATCACGCTCAACGCCACGCTCACCGTCGGCAGCGCCGCTGAATCCGTCAGCGTCACCGGCGACGCCCCGCTCGTCGACGCCTCCTCCGCCTCCCTCGGCACCGTCGTCGATCAGCGCCGCGTCTCTGAACTCCCCCTCAAAGACGGCAATCCCATCATGCTCTCCAGCCTCAGCCCCGGCGTCATGAACCTCTCCACCGGCGGCTGGTCCCGTCCCTTCGATAACGCCTCGCCCTCGGCCATCGCTATCAGCGGCAATCGTACCGGCACCAATGAATTCACCATCGACGGCGCGCCCAACACCACCGGCGCCGGTGGCAACGTCGCCTACATCCCGCCCGCCGGTGTCGTCGAAGAATTCAAAATCCAAACCGCCACTTTCGACGCCGCCAACGGCTTCGCCTCCGGCGCCGTCATCAACGTCAGTCTCAAATCCGGCACCAATCAACTGCACGGCCAACTCTACGAGTTTTTCCAGAATCCCATCCTCAACGCCAACAGCTTCTTCAATAACCTCTCCGGCCAGGCCCGCGCCAACATCCGCCAGCACCGCTTCGGCGGCAACGCCAACGGCCCCATCGTTCTCCCCAAGCTCTACGATGGCCGAAACAAATCCTTCTGGATGTACGGCTATGAATCCATCAAAGACACCTTCCCCCGCGCCACTGTTACTGACACCGTCCCCACCGAAGCCGAGCGTCGCGGCGACTTCTCCCAACTCCTCACGGTCGGGTCCCAATACCAGATCTACGATCCCGCCACCATCACCGCCGCCGCCAACGGACGCTTCAGCCGCCAGCCCATCCCCGGCAACATCATCCCCTCCAGCCGCATCTCGCCGCTCGCACAAAACGTCCAGAAATACTGGCCCGCCGCCAACCTCCCCGGTACTCGCGACGGCAGCGCAAACTACACCATCCTCGTCCCTGATATCGACGACTTCTGGACCCACGTCTTCCGCGTCGATCACAACTTAAGCGAGCGCAACCGCTTCTTCCTCCGAGGCGATGCCAACCGCCGCCGCTCCGTCACCGAAAACCGCTACGGCAACGATGCCTACGGCACTCTCTACTTCCGCCGCAACCTCGGCGGCGGCGCCGATCACGTTTACGTCTTCCGCCCCAATCTCCTTCTCAATACCCGTTACAGCTATACCAAGTACTACGACAACACCGATCCCCGCAGCATGGGCATCGATCTCGCCGGACTCGGCTTTTCCAGCGCCTATGTGAATCAAGTGAAGTCCATCTCACCCAACGCCGTCTCGCTCCCTAACTTAAACGTCGGCGGCTTCGCCGTCATCAGCGCCTCCGGCGTTTCGCGCGCTTCCCGCGACACCCACTCCCTGGCCGCCAACGTCACCCACATCATTCGCAATCACTCGCTCAAATACGGCTATGAACACCGTGTCTATCGCGACTTTAGCCTCAGCCTTGGCCTCAACTCCGGGCGCTTCGATTTTGCCTCAGACTTTACCCGCGGCCCGCTCGACAACTCCCCCGCCGCGCCCCTCGGCCAGCCCCTGGCGTCTTTCCTCCTCGGCCAACCCACCGGCGGGTACCTCGACTTCAACGACACTTACGCCCAACAGGCCATCGTCTCCGGCGGCTATTTGCAGGACGATTGGAAGATCACCCGCAGGTTCACTCTCACCCTCGGTTTGCGCTACGAAATCGGCAGGCCTACTACCGAGCGCTTCAATCGCACCGTCCGCGGGTTCGACGCCAATGCCGCCAGCCCAGTCGAAGCCGCCGCCAAGGCCAATTACGCCCGCGCCCCCATTTCCGACATCTCCGCCGCCGATTTCCGCGTCCGCGGCGGCCTCACCTTCGCCGGCGCCAACGGCGAATCCCGCGGCCTCTGGAATGCCGATCGCAATAACTTCTCTCCCCGCATCGGTTTCGCTCATCAACTCGATAGCCGCACTGCCCTTCGCGGCGGCTTCGGCCGCTTCTACGATCTTGATCGTCAAAACGTAAATCAGTCCGGCTTCAGCCGCCGCACTCTTCTCGTCCCCAGCCTCAACAACGGCCAGAGCTTCCTCGCCAGCACCGCTACTCCCTATCCCGGCGGCATTGACCGTCCGAACGGCGCAGCCCAGGGGCTCCTCACCTTCGCCGGTCAGGGCGTCAGCTATTTCAATTCCGGCCTCCGTACCCCATACACCCAGCGATGGCAGTTCAGCGTCCAGCGCGAAGTCGTAAAGGATATGGCCCTCGAAGTCGCCTATGTCGGTTCCATGAGTCAGGATCTCCGCATCAGCCGCGCCCAAAATCCCATTCCTCGCCAGTTCTTAAGCACCGCCGTCACCAGGGATCAGCCCGCCATCGACGCGCTCTCCCGCGCCGTCACCAATCCCTTCTATCCGCTTCTTCCCAATACCGGCCTCGCCGCCACCACTACCACCCGCGGTCAGTTACTCCGCCCGTATCCGCAATTCACCGGCGTCTCCGTCACCAATAACGACGGCTATTCCAACTACCACTCCCTGCAATCCCGCCTCGAAAAGCGCTTCTCCAGCGGCTACACATTGATGACGTCCTACACCTGGTCCAAGTTCATGGAAGGCATCGGCTATCTCAACGAAACCGATCCCAAGCCCGAATACGTCGTCAGCGACCAGGACCGCACGCACCGCCTTGTCGCCAGCGGGATCTGGGAACTGCCCTTCGGCCGGGGCAAACGCATCGGCGGCTGGCAGATCCAAGGCATCTACCAGTACCAGGCCGGCGCGGCTCTGGGTTTCGGCAACGCCATCTTCAACGGCGACCTGAAAGCCATCCCGCTCGCCAGCGATAAACGCTCCATCGGCCGCTGGTTCAATACGGACGCCGGCTTCGAGCGCAACGCCGCCCGCCAACTCGGCTCGAACATCCGCTACCTGCCCAGCCGCTACAACGGCATCCGCGGCGACGCTATGGACAACTGGGATCTCTCGGTGATCAAGAATACGTATTTCACCGAGCGAATCTATCTCCAGTTCCGCGCCGAGTTCCTCAATGCCTTCAACCATGCGCAATTCCTGGCCCCCAACACCACCCCTGCCAGCACCGCTTTCGGAACGGTCACCGAAACTGCGCAAATGCCGCGCCTTATGCAGTTCGGGCTGAAGATTTTCTTCTGAATGGAACAGTAACAGGACCTGCAAATCCCATCTGTCATTTCTTCTCATTCTCTCGCTTCTTTCCCCAGCCCTTCACGCGGAGACCAAACCCGTCGAAATTAAATGAAGCGAACTCAGCTCTCTCGTCACCGGTCACGCCATCGAATGCACCACGAAAGAAGGTGTCTCACTGAAAGGCGATGTTGTCGCCGTCAGGCCGGAGGAGTTGGTGCGCAACGTCAAGCGCAGTTCCAATCCGAAACGAACGCCCATTGGCGGAGACCGGCAGGCAACTCGGCGTAAAGCTCACGCGGAAGGCCGAAGGCGCAGGGGAGTTGGATGTCTATTTCGACCCAGGCATCCCGATAGAGGAAAAGATCATTTTCATCCGCTTCGTTCATGAGCACCTTCACGAAAAATCCCCGGAATTTGTCCGTCTTCGGCACTAAGTCTGTCCGCACTGCCACACCCCGGTCGCCAATCGCGAAGTGGCCATGCGCCGCCTGCAGGAGTGGTACGAAAACACGGCGGCCAAACGCCCGGAACCGCCCACCATCCTCTGCGTCAACTGCGAAAAGCGCGCGCCTCTTTGGGACCAACTGGAGGAACTCTTCGCCAGCCCGGAAAACCGGCAACAAGTGCGAGGCATCCGCCCTCATCCTCGACAACGAAAGCAAAGAGCGCGCCCTGGACGGCCAACTCTCCCGTGAATGCAGCGTCAGCGACCACGGCATCGACATGGAAATCGAGTTCAAAGACGACAACGGCGAAGCCACCGGCCGGAAACTCTACCTCCAACTCAAATCCGGCGATTCCCACCTCAAGCAACGCCAGCGCGACGACGGCCGCTACTGGATGGACCAAGCCTTCCCCGTCATGCTCGTCATCCGCAACTCCGAGGGCGAAGTCCGCTGGATGGAAGTCCGCGACTGGCTGAAAATCGAAACCGGCAAAGCCCGAAAACCAGTCACCCAAATCATCTTCGAAGGCGAGCGCTTCGACGTCATGAGCGTCCGCCGCTGGCGCGACAGGTAAATTGGATCATAATA